>CALRWE010000005.1:0-45664 GCA_943371745.1 Rhodoferax sp. OV413 | reverse complement strand
ACTGAAAGGCACCGGCATCATGCGCAGCCCGGCGGCCCCACTCGAATGCCGTCTTGTTTTGCTCCACCGCCACGGCGTTGAGTTCGATGGCCCGCGTCAAGGACGCCAGGCCCAGCGGAATCCAGCCCTTTTGCCAGGCATAGCCCAGCAGCATGGGGTTGGTGTAGATGGTGTCGCCCATCAGCTGACTGGCAGCGGCATCGGCATTGAAAGTACCCACTGCATCGAGCCCCACGGCCTGGACCACCTCGCTGACACAGGCATCTGAAGGATTGACCCAGTTGGCGTTTTTAACGAAGGCAGCGGTGGGGGTGCCGTTGGAATTAAGGGCGACATGAGTGCGACCGGCGCGCATGCGCATCATGGTTTCCTTGTTGGCCACCACGATCGGGTCGCACCCGATGATCAGGTCGGCCGCCGCCATGCTCACCCGGGTGGTCCGAATGGCCTCCTGGCTGGCGCCGATCAATATATGGCTCCAGGTGGCACCGCCTTTTTGGGCCAGGCCACCGGCATCCTGGGTCACGATGCCCTTGCCTTCCAGGTGCGCAGCCACACCCAGCAATTGCCCGATGGTGATGACGCCGGTGCCACCCACACCCGCCACCACAATGCCCCACACACCTGACAGGGCGGGCGCCACGGGCTCGGGCAGGGCACCCAGCTCGAACGGAGACGGGCCTTTGCCCTTGGCTTTTTTCTTCAGTTGCCCGCCTTCGACCGTGACAAAGCTGGGGCAAAAGCCCTTGACGCACGAATAATCCTTGTTGCAGGTGCTCTGGTTGATCTGGCGTTTACGGCCAAATTCGGTCTCCAGCGGCTCCACGCTGAGGCAATTGCTCTGCACACCGCAATCGCCGCAACCCTCACACACCAGCTCGTTGATGACCACGCGCTTGGCGGGATCGACCAGCGTACCCCGCTTGCGGCGCCGGCGCTTTTCAGTGGCGCAAGTCTGGTCATAAATGATGACCGTGGTGCCCTTGATCTCCCGAAACTCACGCTGAATCCGGTCCAACTCGTCGCGGTGCTCAATGGCAATGCCCTCGGGCAGGCCTGTGACCGACTCGTATTTTTCCGGCTCATCGGTGACGATGATGATCCGAGTAGCGCCTTCGGCCCGCATCGATTGGGCGATCTGCACCACCGAGTGACCTTCCGGTCGTTCGCCCACCTGCTGGCCACCGGTCATGGCCACCGCATCGTTGTACAAAATCTTGTAGGTGATGTTGACCCCGGCGGCAATACTCTGGCGCACTGCCAGCATGCCGCTGTGAAAGTAGGTGCCGTCGCCGAGGTTGGCAAACATGTGCGTGTCGTGGCTGAAAGGCTGTTGGCCCACCCACGGCACGCCCTCGCCACCCATCTGGGTAAAGCCCACCGTGGCGCGGTCCATCCAGATGGTCATGAAGTGGCAGCCAATACCCGCCATGGCCCGTGAACCTTCGGGCACTTTGGTGGACGTGTTGTGCGGGCAACCGGAGCAAAACCAGGGCTGACGCTCTGCAGAGGGGCCACCGCCCAGCTCGATCACCTGCATGGCGCTTTGTTTGGCCTCCAGAATCGCCAACTGCGTGTCAATCCGGGCACCAATGTCGGCACTCACCCCGAGCTTTTTCAGGCGCTGAGCGATGGCGCGGGCAATGATGGCCGGCGACAGGTCGGCATTGGCGCGCAGCAGCGTATTGGCCGTCGGGTTGGGGTTGGACCATTCGCCTCCTGAAAAATCGCCTTCGCCCTCATTGAACTTGCCCAGCACGTTGGGCCGAACATCAGCACGCCAGTTGTAAAGCTCTTCTTTGAGCTGGTATTCGATGACCTGACGCTTTTCCTCAATCACCAGAATTTCCTGCAGGCCGGTGGCGAATTCCCGAGTGAGTTGGGCTTCAAGCGGCCACACCACACCCACCTTGTGCAGGCGAATGCCCACTTGCTGACAAGTGGCGTCGTCAAGCCCTAGGTCCAGGAGTGCCTGGCGGGTGTCATTGAAAGCCTTGCCACTGGCGATCAGGCCCAATCGGTCGTGCTGGCCTTCTATGACGTTGTAGTTCAGCCGATTGGCCCGGATATAGGCCAGGGCCGCGTACCACTTGTAGTGGAACAAGCGTGCTTCCTGCTCCAGCGCATGGTCCGGCCAGCGGATGTGCAGGCCGCCGGGCGGCATCTGGAAGTCGGTGGGAATCTTGATCTGTACCCGGTCCGGGTCAATCATGGCGGTGGCGCTGGACTCCACGATTTCCTGGATGGTCTTCATGCCGGCCCACACGCCAGAGAACCGGCTCATGGCAAAGGCATGAATGCCCAGGTCCAGAATTTCCTGGACCGTGGACGGGAAAAAAACCGGTGTGCCGCAGGCCTTGAAAATATGGTCACTCTGGTGCGCCGCCGTCGAGCTTTTGGAGATGTGGTCGTCTCCTGCCACCGCAATCACCCCGCCCCACTCGGTGGTGCCGGCCATGTTGGCGTGTTTGAACACGTCGCTGCAGCGATCCACGCCCGGGCCCTTGCCGTACCAGATGCCGAACACGCCATCAAACTTGTTGGAGCCGGGCGGGGCAAAGCCCAGTTGCTGTGTACCCCACAGGGCGGTGGCCGCCAGCTCTTCGTTGACGCCGGGCTGAAAGATGATGTTTTGGGTCTTGAGGTATTTCTCGGCCTTGACCAGCGCCTGGTCATATCCGCCCAGTGGTGAACCCCGGTAACCGCTGATAAAACCTGCGGTGTTCTTGCCAAGCCGCTGGTCGCGCAAACGCTGCAACATGGGCAGCTTGACGAGCGCCTGCACACCGCTCATGAAGGCAGGGCCGTAATCCAGCGAATACTTGTCGTCGAGCGTGACGGTGTCCAGGGCTTTGCGGATGTGGTCGGGCAAGGGGGCATTCATGTGGGTCAGGTCTCCAGGGTACAGGATGGGTTCGCCTTGTGGGCAAGGGGCGTCAACAATTGCCGCCGGGTAGGCGGCAGCCTCTAAGGGACGGGAAAGTGTATGTCTTGAGTCCGGATATGTCTTTGCTTTCTTTGCCTTGTTTACCCTGATCAAAGAAAGAATCTTGCTCAAATTTGAACACTATTGAACTCATTCCTCAAAAGTTGCGTCCGACGTCTGGAAAAAGCCGCCTTGACCGCTCACAAGGCATCCGTCCGGATTGATCCGTTGTGATCACCCTAGGCGGAACTTGTGTCCACAGGTGTGCGCCCATGCTGGGCGCAAAAAAAGGGCCGACACCCATCAGGTGTCAGCCCTTTGCAGGGTCACGGGCGATTTACGCCCCGATCACACCGCCGTCGGTACGGGTAATCGCAATGGTGGCGGACCGTGGACGTCCAGCAATCCCATAACCTTGATTGCCTGGCCACTGGCTCTGGTAGGTGAAATCGGTGGCTGTACCCAGAGCAGACGTGCTTTCACCCGGGTGCTGAATGTTCACAAACAAGGTCTTGCCGTCAGCTGTTTCCGTGATGCCGGTCACTTCCGACCCTTTCGGGCCGACAAGGAAGCGACGCAACTGGGCTTCGCCCAAGGCTGCGCCGATGAACGTATCACGCGCACTGGTGATGCTGTTGAAGTTATTGTTCACGGTCAACTTGACTCCGTCGCCCACGCTGCCCGGGATGGCAGCAACCAGCATGCAGTTGGTTTCGTCAATGTACGCGCCATCGTCAGTCTGAATCCAGCAAATACCGGTCACAGCGCTGAACCACAAGCCATCGGGTGACGAAAACGAGTTCTTGAGCGTCAAGCCAGACAAATTGGTGGCGCCCGCATCTTCTTCGGAACCAAACAGGAAGATGTCCCATTTAAAGCCCGGGGCTGTCGGCGAGCCGTCGGTTTCCTTGAAACGGATGATGTGGCCGTTGGGGTTGCCCGAACGCTTGAGTCCGTCCACATCGGCGTAAGCGCGCGGATTGGCAGCGTCAGCATTGGTGGCCGTGCGGCTGCTGTTGTTGGTCAGGGTGAAATAGATTTCTCCGTTAGCCGGGTTCACCGCACCCCATTCCGGGCGGTCCATTTTGGTGGCACCAACCGCATCCGCCGCGTGACGCGCATTGATCAGCACGTCGGCCTGATTGGCAAAAGTGTAGGCGGTGTGAGCCTTGATCTTGGCGTCGTTGATGCTGAGTTCCAGCCACTGGCCGCTGCCATCAGCGTTGAACTTGGCCACATACATTTTGCCCTCGTTGAGGTACTTGTTGCCGGCAGTCAGGCCGCCGCCGATGTCGGCTTCGGACCAGGTGGCGGTAGAAACGAACTTGTAGATGTACTCGTTCTGGCTGTCGCAGCCCATGTAGAACGCCAATGGAGCGCCTACTTTTGGCACACTACATACCGCCGCCTCATGCGCAAAACGGCCCATGGCCACTCGCTTGGCTGGGGTCGCGTTGGGCGACAGGGGGTCAATTTCCACCACAAAACCAAACGTGTTGGGCTCGTTGCGGAAGTCCTGCGCAGCCGTGGCTCCAGTAGCAGAGATGTCCCAGCGTGTAAACCGGTTGTCGGTGCTGGACACTGTGTTCCAACCTTGGCTGGCTGCTGCGGTGGCGGTGGCGGCCAGCGGCACAGCGGGCACGCCGTAGCGGGTACGCGAAGCGATGGTCTTGGCGTCCACCGGGTTGGAGCCCTTGGGCATGGCGAAGTAGAACGCCCAGTTTTCCTCGCACGCCAGGTAGGTGCCCCACGGCGTCTTGCCGTGCCCACAATTGTTCAGCGTGCCCCGTGTACCAAAGCCAGCGGTATCGTAGGCGGTGACCATGAACGATTGGATATCGGCCAGGTGCTGGGCCGGCCCAGTCACGCGCATGGCGGTCTGGGCGGTCACGCGGCGGTTCAGGGCTGCGTCCAGCTTGTACGATGAGACGGTGCCGGTCCGGGTCAGCTCAACGATGGAGACGCCGTGCTGGTTGATCTCTTTCAGCGCTTCATCCTGGGGGCGGGTACCCAGGTCCCAGTTACCGAACTGAGTGAATTTTTTGCCCGACACGCCGTTGGACGTCTGGCCCCGAGGGTTAAAGAAATGCGCGTCGGCGGAACTTTCGTGGTTCATCACCAGCACAGCACGGCTGGTCTCTTTGGCTGAGTATTTACCGGCGGCATCAACATAAAAAATGTCCATGCCGTCATGGTGATCTCCCACGCGGCGTGACCAGTCGTCAGCCTCGCCGCCCTTGTTGGTGTAGGCGGGCAGCGCACTGTCAAGGCGGTCGCCTGTAGCGTGCACGATGGTGTAGGTGTAGCCTGCGGGCAAAATGACATTGTCCAGCGTACTTTTGTCCACGGCGGTGTGGGTGAGCGTTTTTTTGACTGCTGGTGTGGTTGCAAGCACTTCATCCGAGCCGCCGCAGGCGGGCAAGAAGGCCATCGCAGGGACCGCCGCCAGGCCGACGCCGCCGCGAATGATGTTGCGGCGGGATACGCCGCTGTTCACGCGCGCGAGGACGTCGTGAATGGTTTCATTTGCGCTGAGGTTTTGGATGTCGTCGTCGTAAGTCATGCTTTTTTGCCTGTTGATGATTAAGGGTTGAGGGTTGAGGGTCGGGACATACAGTGCGGGAGCCTTACCCGGCTTACCCGGAAAAGGCACGCGGCATGGAGCACCACCTGTATTCACGTCTCTTATCATGACCAAGCTTGATGACAAGTTGATGTCAAAACCATGGTGACTCAGAGGCCGCGCCAGCCAAGCTGTTGGCGAATTGCGCCCTAACCCGTCCCGTGGCGCCAGCGTGACATGAATATTGGTTTTTGGACATTCTCATTCGGGCCGGAAAGGGATTCAGAGCTGACCCTATCCCTCTGGCTTTCTATTCGGCATTGGGTAATATCAGCAAGATTCTTGCTCACACTAAACGCCCATGGAAACACTCGACAAGTTTGACATCGCCATCCTGCATGAATTGCAAACCGACGGACGGCTGAGCAATGCCGAGCTCAGCACCCGGGTGGGCCTGAGCGCAGCGCCTTGCTGGCGGCGCGTGCGGGCGCTGGAGGAGGCAGGTTTCATCAAGGCCTACCGGGCCGAGATTGACCGACACAAAATTGGCTTGGGCGTGCTGGCTTTTGTGCGGCTGGATGCCGACCGCAACGCCGGGGATGTCTTGCGCACGCTGGAAGAAGCGATACGAGCCATACCCGAGGTGGTGAGTTGCCACTACATCAGCGGCACCGGCACCTTTGAGCTTCAGGTCGTTAGCCGCGACCTCAACTCATTCAGCCAGTTTGCACGCGACGTACTCATCAACCTGCCCAATGTCAAAGACCTGCACACCAGCTTCTCCCTGGGCGAGGTCAAGGCCAGCAGCGCGCTGCCGCTGGGGCATTTGAAAGTCAAGGCCATGTGAGCCGTGGTGCGCACCCTTGAGAGGAATTCTGTTGGACAAACGCCAGGCCGCTTGAAACAGGCCTGAACACCCTGTTGAGAGTGATTTAGACCTCTAGCCATTGATTTACCTTACTAAGTAGCTCCTGTATCAGGAGTAAATTACCTGACCGGTCAGGGCTTGCAACCAAGCCATGGCCGGGTCAGCGCACGGTCCGCGCCAACACGTCGCGAATGGTGATGGCCAACTCTTCAGCGACAAACTTGGCGATGTAGGCATCAGCACCCACGCTCTTGACATGGCCCTCATTGGTGGTGCCGGTGAGCGACGAATGAATGATCACCGGGACGCCTCTGAAACGGATGTCCTGTTTGATGTTGCGCGTCAAGGTAAACCCGTCCATCTCGGGCATTTCCAGGTCGGTAAGGACCAGGGCGACTTTGTCCCGAACGGACTTGCCTTCAGCTTGCGCACTCGCCGAAATGGACTGCAGGCGGTCCCAGGCCTCCTGCCCTGTCTTGGTCATGATGTAGGGAACGTTCATGGCTTTGAGGCCCTGTTCAATCATCATCCGGGCCACGGCGGAGTCGTCGGCCGCGAGAACGACGGTGCCGGGGGGCAACTGCAGCGTGGGAATCGCCGCGTCCTCCCTGACGGCCTGGTGCTGTTGTGGGAAGACATCGCGCAAAATCTGCTCGACGTCCAGCACCTGTGCCAGACGGGTATTTTCAGCGTTGCCGTCCAGCCGCGCAATACTGGTGACCAGACCACCCCCATGGCCTTCGGCCGACAGCACCTGCTTCCACTCCAGCCGCACGATCTCATTGACCTCTTCCACGGCAAACGCCTGGGTGGTCCGCGCAAATTCAGTGACCAACAAGATGCCCAACCCCTTGGTGGGGTGGCAACCGACGACGGCTGGCAGGTTGATGACCGGAATCATCTGGCCCCGGATGTTGGCAATGCCCATCACCGAGGGCGGGGCATTCACCATCACGGTCACTTCTGGCATGACCAAAATCTCGCGCACCTTGAACACGTTGATGCCAAATAACTCACGTCGCTCAGACCCGGCTGCCGCTCCCAAACGAAATAGCAGCAGCTCGAACATACTGTTGCCTGCCAGGTTGGTCCGTTCGTCAATGTCGCGCATGGGTTGGTTCATGGTGGTTCCGTTTAGTGAAGCGTAAGAAGCGAGACAGCTAAAGCCTGATGTTACTCGCGCGGCCCTACTTCGGCCACAAAACCCAGAGGCGCAAGGGCTGTTTGAGACGGCCCGCCAACTCGCCTGCGGCCACGCCCCAGCCTGCGAAGTAATCAGCCCGCACCGCACCCACGATGGCGCTGCCCGTGTCCTGGGCCAGCACCAGCTTTTGCAGGCTGGCGGTCGGACCAGCAGACGCCAGCCAGACCGGTGTGCCGTAGGGAATGCTCGCGGGATCCACGGCAATGGAGCGCCCGGGTGTCAGGGGCACGCCCTGGGCGCCGCGCGGGCCAAAAGCCGCATCCAGGTCACTCAGGCGCTCTTCCCGGAAAAACACCATGCGCGGGTTGCTCCAGAGCATCTCCTGCACACGCTGCGGGTTTTGGGCAATCCAGGCCTTGATGCCGGGCCAGGAGGCATCGCGCACGGCGCCCTGGTCCAGCAACCAGCGACCTACGCTCTTGTAGGGATGGTTGTTGGTTCCGGCATAAGCGACGCGAAGGATACGCTGGCTGCCGTCGGGCTCGGTCACACGGACACGGCCCGACCCCTGGATTTGCAGGACCAACGCGTCCACCGGGTCCGCCAAGTGAACAATCTCCCGCCCCTGGAGCGCCGCACGGGCTTCGGGCAGGGTGTCCATTTCCTGACGTGAAAACCAGGGCTTGCCTGGGCTCAAGCCCGCTGGGAGCCGGTACAGGGGCACGAAGAAGTTGGCGTTGGCGGTGCGCGATGCGTCCAGAATTGGCTCAAAATAGGCCGTCAGCAAGCCCTCCGGTGGCCCCGACAACGCCTCAACCCGGTAGGCTTGCAGCCGCGAGACCAGCCAGGCACGCTGATCTTCTTCAGTGCCGATGCTCAGGCGCCGAACCTCGGCGCAGAGGGGTGCAAACACAGGGCCGGGACGCTCGCAGCTTTTGAGCCAGGCGTTCCAGGCTTCGAACAGACTGTCCTGGTCAAAGCCCGGCAAGTCTGCCCAGGGCACGGGTGTCCAGCGGCTTTTGGATTGCAGCAGGGTGCCTGGCATGGAAGCTGGCAGCTCTGTAAGCGTCGGTGCAGGGACCACCAAGGGCTCAGCGGGTGGGATGTCTTGGGGAATTAGCCGGGGCGCACTGCCGCAAGCGACCAGCATCCCTACAATTAATCCATTCAATACGGTACATAGGAGTCGGTTCATGAGTCTGCTTTTGCTCGAAGCGTTTGGTGCCTTGGTGATATTGGTACTGATCGTTTGGTGGACCATGTTTTCAGGCCGAAAGAACGGCGAATTGCCGTCCAGTGCAGCGCCTGACGAGGCAAAACCTGAAACAAAAGCCTTTCCCCCTGCGAACGGAAAGGATTGAATTCTGCGGCCCTTGCCGCCCGGGTACTTCATGGCCAAAGGCGCAACAGGTTGGCGAGTTCGACCGCCGACTTGACTTCCATTTTCTCGAACACGCGGGCCCGGTGGACCTCAACGGTGCGAATGCTGATGCCCAGCCGGTCCGCAATCAATTTGTTGGGCAGGCCTTCAAGCACCAGTTGCATGACGTTGCGCTCCCGTTCGGTCAACTCGCCCTGACGCCCCATCAGCACCTCGGTTTTTTGGTTGGCCTGCAGCCAGGCGTCGGATTGGGCCAGTGCCTGCTCGACCCGGTCGACCAGGGCGTTATCAGAAAATGGTTTTTCACAGAAATCAAAGGCACCCCGCTTCACCGCATCCACCGCCGTGGGGACGTCGGCATGACCGGTCAAGAAGATCACCGGCATGGCCTGGTGCAAATTGCGCTCGATCATCCAGTCAAACAAGGCCAGCCCGCTCAGACCCGGCATGCGCACATCCAGCAACAGGCAACTGGGCTGACTCAGGGGCTGCGCTCCCGAGAACTTGAGTTGAAATGCCTCCGCGCTGGCAGACACATCGCTGAGCAAACGACGCGACCGCAGCAGCCAGGCCAGGGCATCACGCACACTGACGTCGTCATCCACCACGTATACAAGGGCATCGATCAAGGGTTGCATGCGTCGATGTTATGCCACCTCACCCACAGGCAAGGAGAAGATGAAGACCGTGCCACGCGGCTGGTGGGGCTCAAACACCAGTACGCCGCCATGCTGCTCCACCACGGTGCGGCACAAGCTCAAACCCAGGCCCATGCCCTCAGGCCGGGTCGTGAAGAAAGGCTGAAAAAGCTGGGTCTTCACTTCAGGCGTGATGCCATCACCCCCATCGGTGACGGAGAAAGACACCCACTTCTTCAAACCTTCGCTGCGCACGGCGCGCACCCGCAGCAGCAGCAGTCGCTCCACGATATGAGGCTGGTCCATGGCTTGCATGCCATTGCGAACCAGATTGAGCAGCACCTGCTCCACCATGGTGCGATCACACAGCACCTGGGTGGCCAAGGGCTCCACATCAACTTGCACCTTCACCCTCAATTTGCGAGCCTGAAGATCGATCAGCGGCGAAATGGCGTCAAACAAGGCCTGCGGGGCAACGACTTCACGAATCTGGTCGCGGCGGCGCACGAAGTCATGCACGCTCTTGATGACCTTGCCCGCACGCTCGGCTTGTTCAGCAATGCGGTGCATCGCTTGGCTGAGGTCCACACCATATTCAACCGCAGCCTCGGGGCCGTGCCCCAACAAATTGATGGAGCCGGTGGCGTAACTTGATATGGCGGCCAGGGGCTGGTTCAGTTCATGGCTCAGCAGAGACGCCATTTCACCCACTGTGGCCAGCCGGGCTGTAGCCTGAAGCCGCTCCTGGCCAGCACGGGACAACTCTTCGACGCGGCGTTGCTCGCTGATATCCAGCACGGCACTCATCCAGCCAGTTTGAGCCCCTTGGGCATTGATCAAGGGCGCCTCCATGACCAGAACGGATAAGCGCGAGCCGTCCTTGCGCACAAAGACGGACTCAAAACCCTCTCGGGGTGGCCCGTTACCGGACAGCCTGATCACCTGGCGCTGCTGGTACTCATTCACCAGCTCGGGCGGCCAGTAGGGGGCCGGTACGCCGTGCCCCAACAACTCCTCGTCCGTGAAACCCACCATCTGACAAAAAGCCGGGTTGACATAGGTGATATGCCCGGTCAGGTCCCGCGCACGCAAACCGGTTACCAAGGAGTCTTCCATGGCTTTGCGAAAAGCCAGCGCCTCAGCAAGGTCGCTTTCGGCCTTGAGCCGGCGCCGCATGTCTTTTCCCATCAAGGCCAGCACCGAGAGCAGGGCTGTGGCCAGCAACGCCACAAGCGCCGTAAGCAAATTCGGGAAAAAGTCGGGCGCAGCCCGCCAACTGTCCACGCGCAGCACCAGCGTGGTGGCGGGCAGTCCCATCAATTGGCGAGCAGTGAATACCCGACTGCCCCTGCGCACCGAACCGCGCAGAGCCAGCCGCGTGCCGTCGCCCTCGGTGAAGGATATTTCGTAATTGCGCGTGATTTGGGGCCCGACCAGCAACTCCAGCACACCCTGAAGCGAATACGTGGCCAGCAAAAACCCCACAGGCTTGCCACCCTGCACCAGTGGCAAGCACATTTCCATCACCTCCAGGCCCAGACCATCGGCCATGGGCACAAAATAGCTGTTGCCGTAAGCCGGCCCGCTGAACCGGCTGGCCGTAGAGCAAGTGAGGGAGATGTCGGATGAGATCTTGCCCCGCCCCAGCAGGCCAAACAAGGGCGAGTGAAAAGGCGTCTGGGCCGCCGATACCAGCCTCAGGCCGGGGTCGCGCCACTCCAGATGCAGCAGTTCCCGGTGTTCACGCAAATAGGCGACCGCGTCTACTTGCCAGGAGCCTGGTGTCGGGTCGTTGTAATACAGGGCCTGCAGGCCTTGTACGTTGCGCGAAAACGCGCTGCGAATGTCTTCCACGGCCTGGGCTGCATCATGCTCAACCCGATTCTGAACCTGAGCGGCTTCGTAGCGCCCGGCCAGCCAGACCAACATCACCAGCAAAGCGATTACCAGCAGTACCAACAGGCTCCACAGCGTGCGGCGACGCAGGCTGGAGGGGGAGGGATCAACTTGCGGGCGGTGTTCCAGAGTCACAGGCGTGAAGTGATTAAGGTTGGACCGTGGACGCACCGCCCGATTTGCGCGGCACACGGCTGATTTTGGGGTCAGCCCAGGCGCCATCAATGTGGAACTCCTGAGTTGCCGCTTCTGTCAATGGCTTGCGCAAAAACATCTGGGCCAGGAAGGTGCCAATACCCACAGCGGGGTTGATGACCGAGGCGATCAGGGAGGCGGTACCTGCATTGATCTCAGGGATTACCACCACCTTGATGTCTTGAGTCTCCCGGGCAATGTCGGCGCGCCCCTCCATCAACACGGCGGCATTGACGCCTTTCATCTGCAAGTTATTGGTGATCGCAATACCTTGCTCAATCTCGATGTCGCCACGGAAGAAGTCAAACGGAAAGCCTTCGCTGAACACGTCCCGAAAATCCAGCGTGAGACGTCGGGGCAAGGACTGCAAGCTCAGCACCCCGAGCAACTTGGCAATGCCGGGGTCAGCCTTCAAAAACTGCCCGTTTTCTACATCGACCGTGAAGCGACCAACCATGGAGGGATAGTCAAGTGTGATGGGTGACCCCGTCCATGCCACTTGACCTTCCATCTTGCCTTGGCCTTTACGGACCACACCCTTCATGCCCAAACGCGACAACAACTCGCCGCTATCTGAAATATCGAGCTTGAAGTTCATGACCGTACGTCGCAAGCCCGGCGTGGGTGGTGTGGCCCAATTGCCAGTCGCGGTCAGCACCGCCTCGGAGGTGCTCATGTTGAATTTGTTCAGTCGCCACTCGCGCACACCCCCCACCCTGCGGTTGACGGCCTGCACCTCCACCCGTCCAAGCCGCTTGCCGCGCAGTTCAAAGTCATCCACCACAATGTCCAGCGCCGGAATACTGTCAGGCTGCTCATTCAGGAGCTCCTCCACATCCCGGTCTACTCCCGGGGCCAAGGTAAGGCGAGACAAACGGGCAAAAACTCGACCTTCGCCAGCGCCCGAAGGCTGCCGATACTCCAGGTAGCCGTTCAGTTCGGTGGCGTCCAGATTGGCCCGCCAGAGCAGCCCCTCCCGGGAGCCGCCCATCACCACTTGTTGCAGCGTGCGCCCGCCCAGAGTCAATTCCCGTGCCCGCACAGCCCACGTAGTGGGAAGGTAGCCCAGTGCTGCGGCCGTTGCGCTGGCCAAGGGGGTATCGGTGGCCTGCGACAGCAGGTTTCCCCAAGCGTCCAGATTCAGCTGATCGAGCTTGATATTGGCCACAACCCCCTCAAGAGGCATCGGAGCCGACTCCTGGGGGCCCAAGCCCACCGCAATGCTGCCCCGGCGCACCCGCGGCTCGGTATCGGATACATCGCGAACGTAGCTGATGGAAACCAGGGAGCCCAAATCCAGCTTCAATTGCTCTTGCAGACGCACCTGCCCCCCTTGGCCAGGGGCCAACGAGACCGGAGCCAGGGCGGCAGTCTCCAACCGCATGGACAACGCGGCCTGCGCGCTCTTGTTCAAAGGGGCTGGCAGGCTCAATGCCAAGCCTTGCAAGGTGCTGGTCACAGTCAATTCAGGTGCGCCCTGGCGAAAGCCCAGCACTGCGGCATAAGCAGCGCTACCGCTGGCATGCTGGGCAAGACGCGCTATCAGCCCCAGTTCCCTGGCCTGACGCAAGCCTTCGGCGGTGGCGGTACCGCTAGCCCGAATCGCAATAGCCCCTGCAGCTCGGCCGCCATTCACCGCGGTGTTCGCCACCAAGAGCGGCAATGAGCCCCCTTCCAGCCGCGCCTCGCCACCCAGCATTTGCGCCTGAGCGCCAACAATCTGAAATCCGTTCTCATTGAAGTTCACCACCCCCCGCGCCCGGCCGAGGCGGGGTGTTTCGGGCGACATCTGGATGTCATTGCCTGGGAGGGTGACACTGCCCTGCACCGTGCTGGTGTTCAAGGTCGCGATGGGCAGCGTCAACTTGAGTTTGTAATCAGCATTCCCGGTGGCGACCGCCCGCGCCAGGGCCTGGCCAATCATTGGCCCCACGGGTGACCCATTCACAATGCCCAGACCCTCGGTCAGGGCGCCCCGTGCCTCGGCGTTCACCACGACGGTGGAATGCGACAAATCCGCAATCAAGGCGTCAATTTTGCTGATCTGCAAGCCCGATGCCGCACCCATGCGGGCGTTGGCGTTGCGCACCTGCAGCTTGCTGCGATCAATCACCAGCTCACCGTTGAGCTGTGTCAAGGGTGGCCATGGCAGTTCTTCAGGTGATTGCAGGCTGCGAGGGACAAATACCAGGCGGGCATTTTTGACATTAGCCGAAATCCTGAACTCACCCTGGCGCGGGTCGGCAAACGGCATGTCATACAAATCGCCCTTGACCCTGAACTTGACGCCGCTGGCCGAACCAGCCTGCACTGCGTCACGCACATAGTCCCGCGCTGGCGGGTAGATGACGGACGGCAAATAGCGGTGCACGCGTGCCCCATCCGCCCGGCTCAGGTTGGCGTGCAGATCCAGCACGCCAGGAAAACGGGAGCGCGCGCTGGATTTGGCGGGGTCGCTGGTCTGCCATTTGATCTGGGCCTCGCCCTGCGCATCCGCATTGCTGAACTTCATGTTGGGCAACTGGACGGCGATGTGCTCCCCTTCGACTTGCCATTTGACGTCGGTCGAAAGCTGCTGAACCGCAATGACGGGCTCGTCAAAAATAGTGGGAAACGACACGGTGCCGTTGGTCACCACCACACTGGCCCGTCCAGCGGACTGGTTCAAATCGAATTCAATACTGGCGCCCCGGATGCCCGGAGACTCACCCACAGCATCCAGCTCAAGCTGACTGACAAGACCTTTGACCTCAAACTGACTGGGGGAACCCAAAGGGCCCTGCCAGCTGGCCTGAACCTCATCGACCACGCCCCTGGGCGCATAGGCCAGCAACATGGCCCTGCTGTGGGCGTCAATCGGCAGGCGGTTGGCAATTTGGGCCAGCGCCGTCAAGTCCAGTTGGTCGGCCTTGAACTCACCGCGCGCAGCCATCTTTCCCTCCGCCCCCATGTGCATGACCCGGACGTTGCCGCCTGGCCAGCGCACACCCTCCTGGGTGTCAAAGGCCAACGATTGGGTGGCGAACTCAAACCCGCTCGCCAGGGCCCGCCCACTGAGCCGCCCCTGCACCGACTGCAGTTTCAGCGCCTCCAGGTCCGACCCCAGCGTCACACTCACGCTGGACAGAGCCACATCAGCCGCACCGCCTACGACCTGACCACGACTCAGGTCGACCCAGGCACGCAAGGCACCGCTGCCCTGGTGAAGTTCGATGCCCAGATCTGCATAGCGACGCAGTTCAGAAACATCCACGCGGCCAAACGCTCCGTGCAACTGCCCGCTCCAATCCTGCCATTGCGACCTTTGGAGCGACAACAAGGGTTGCGTCAGCAGGCCGCGAACGCTAAAGCGATCGCCCCACAAGACAGGCGGCGTGGCATCAAGCCGGAGCTCATGGCGACGCCCCTGATTGCGCACCACCAGATCCACCTGTGCCAGCGCCAACGTTGGCGCAGCGCGCAATTCATCTGTCCACTGCACCTGGCCGTCCCGGATGACAAACTCAAGTTGGGAAAAAAACCAGTCGGCAGCGCCACTGTCTGGCTCACCCGAGGCAGAGAAATCGAGCCCTGCCACCCGGATTTTTCCGTCCAGCGAACGCCGGACACTGAGTTGGGGCCGCTCCACATAAAGCTGCTCAAAACCCAGACGCATCAATGAGCGGGGCGAGAGGGCAGCCAATACCCGGGGCAGATGCAAGGCTTCCCGGCCCTGCGGGTCGAACAACCGGACGTCGATGAGCTCAAAAGAAGGCGTCATGCCGGTCGAAAACGCGCTGATGTTTCCGATGCGCACAGGTACCCCCAGCGCCTGCGTGGCCCGGGTTTCGACGTATGGGCGAAGCTCACCGATTCGCGGCACAATCAGCCAGTGCAACGCCCCCCAAGCCAGCCCAAATGCAAACCAGGCGGCCAGCACCAAACCCAGGGCCCAGCGAGCCAGAGTGGACAAGGCCTTCAGGAGTGAAGATGGGGTCGGCGTCAAGTCGATCATTGTTAGTTTGTATATACGACAGGAATTATGACCCGCCCCGTTTTGTCATCCCACTCGCGTTTTGGCCAGCGCGTTCGTCGCCGCTATGAGGGTCAACTGCATTTGCTGCCCACAGGCCTTCCCAACCCGGCCACCATGACACAGGCCTTCGAGGCACTCCGTGTGCAGGGTCTCGACACGGGCAGTGCCTTGCGGGTCACGCGCCAACTGGTGCTGGAACGTCTGTTGTGCCTGGACTGCGACGCTCAGGCGTCTTTACAGCACATCACCCAGGCCATGACCCATCTGGCCGAATTCGCACTCAACAAAGCGTGTGCTGAAGTCCAACTGGCACTCGACCAGACCCATGGTGCGCCCACCACTGCGGCGGGCCAACGCGCTCAACTGTGGATCGTGGGCATGGGCAAGCTCGGTGCGCGGGAACTCAATGTATCGAGCGACATTGACCTCATTTATGTCTATGACGAAGACGGTGAGACCACCGGTGACGCCCAGGGGCGCGGGCGTCTCTCCAACCAGGAATATTTCGCCAGGGCGGTGCGGGCGATTTATGTCCTCACGGGCGATACGACGGAACACGGCTTTGTGTTCAGGGTCGATTTGGCGCTTCGCCCCAATGGCAACTCCGGCCCACCGGCCGTGTCACTCGACGCACTGGAGCAATACCTGCATGTCCAGGGGCGCGAATGGGAGCGATTTGCCTGGCTCAAGAGCCGCGTTGTCGCGCCGCTGGACTGCGTGGCAGATGGCTCGACGCTGGCGTTGCGCAGCGTGGTCATGCCGTTTGTGTTCCGGCGCTATCTGGACTACAACGTTTTCGACTCCTTGCGCATCCTTCACCGGCAAATTCGCGACCATGCCAGCAAGCGCAGTGCAGGACACCCGGAGCGGGCCAACGACGTCAAGCTCTCGCGGGGCGGCATCCGGGAGATCGAATTTATTGTGCAATTGCTTCAGGTCGTGCGCGGTGGCCAGTTTCCGGAACTCAGGACCCGCCCTACGCTGAGCGCCTTGCCGCGCCTCACCAAGGCGGGCCTCATGCAGGAGAGCACAGCGCAGGCGCTGGCAGAGGCCTACGACTTCCTGCGCCGGGTAGAGCACCGAATCCAGTACCTGGATGACCAACAAACCCATGTGCTGCCCACCCAGGACCATGACCTGGACTGGATCGCCAGCGCCATGGGCTTCGAGAATGCGCCGCAGCTGCTGCACCAGCTCGATGCGCACCGCGAAGTGGTCGCAGAAGAATTTGACAAGCTGCTGGGTGGCGCTGACAAGGATTGCAAGGGCTGCAACGGCGGTAAATCGGCCAAAACGATGGGCTTTGACGAGGTGCTGGAGCTGGCATCCCCGCTCTTCAGGGAGCGCCTGGCCGACTGGCGCGAACACCCGCGCGTACTCGCCTTGCGTGAGGATTCACGCGCACGACTGGTCCGCCTGATTGCCCGCACCGCCCAGTGGGTGCACGACGGCAAGGCCACAGAAATCGCTGCAGTGCGGCTGGCCGACTGGATAGAACCCCTGTTGCGCCGCGAGAGCTATCTGGCACTGCTGCTGGAGCGCCCCAATGTGCATGAGCGCCTTTTGCGCCTGCTGGGTGCTGCCCGCTGGCCCGCTCGCTACCTGCTGTTGCACCCTGGCGTGATTGATGAACTCGCCAGCGTTCAGATGCTGGACGAGCGATTTTCTGCTGCTGACTTTGAGCAGGAGCTTGACCATCGCTGCGCCTCACTCAAAGGAACGGGGGAGGACGATGACGAATCGCTCCTGAACCTGCTGCGCCGAGCTCACCATGCCGAGGTGTTTCGCACCCTCGCCCGCGACCTGGAGGGCCGCCTGACCGTTGAAGAAGTGGCTGACGACCTGACCTCGCTGGCCGAGGCTGTGCTGCGCATCACGACGCGCTGGTGCTGGGCCCGCTTGAAGAATCGGCACTGTGAGACCCCCCGCTTTGCGATCATTGCCTATGGCAAGCTTGGCGGGAAAGAGCTGGGCTATGGCAGCGATCTGGACATTGTGTTTGTCTACGATGATGAAGACGATCAGGCGTCCGAAGTCTATTCAGCCCTGGTGCGCAAGCTCATCAACTGGTTGACGGTCAAAACAGGCGAGGGGGATTTATACGAGATTGACACTGCGCTGCGCCCCAACGGCAACTCGGGCCTATTGGTCACCAGTTTTAAAGCCTATGCCAACTACCAGCAGCAGCGTGGGTCGAATACGGCGTGGACCTGGGAACACCAGGCCATGACGCGAGCCCGTTTCATTCTGGGAGATGACATCCTGCGCGAGCAGTTTGACGCCATCCGCAAAGCCGTCATCACAGCCCCACGCGATGCACTGGCCCTGCGGGCAGAGATCGTCACCATGCGGGACCGGGTTCGAGCGGCCCACCCTGTTAAAGGGGATCACTTTGATGTAAAGCACAGCACGGGCGGCATGATTGACGCCGAATTTGTGATGCAGTACCTGGTGCTCCTCCATTCAGCTGTTCACCCGGAACTGTTGGACAATGCCGGCAACATTGCGCTGCTGGAGCGCGCCGAAGTTCTGGACCTGCTGCCTGCGGGCGTGGGGCATGAGGCCGCTGGCGCCTACCGCGAGTTGCGCCGGATTCAGCACCGCGCCCGACTCAACGAGGAGCCAACGCAGGTAGGCCCCTCCGAACTCCAGAGCCAGCGCGCTGCCGTGCTGGCCCTTTGGCACACCGTTTTTGACACCCCCGTTTCTATCGCTCTTACTTGATTACCACCTCCATGCACCTTCGCCTCCCGACGCTTCTTCTTGTTTTGACCAGCTTGCTGGCCTTGGGCGCCTGCAGCGGCGACGCCAAGGACACCCACCCCGACCAGTTGGTCACCAAGCGCAAGGCGATTTTCAAGCAGTTCACCAAAACGCTGGAACCCATGGGCATGGTGGCACGCGGCCGCAAAGACTACAACCCGCGTGAGTTCAACATCAACGCCCTGGAACTGCAAAAACTCACCTCGCAACCCTGGGCCCTGTTCACAGCCGACAGCAATTACCCTCCCACCCTGGCCAAGCCAGCGGTCTGGGAAAAGCCCGCCGAGTTCAAGCTGGCGCAGGACAAGTTCCAGGCGACGATCGCTGGCCTAGTGCAGGCCTCACAGGGCAGCGACCTGGACAGCATCAAAACAGCCGTCGATAGCGTTCAAAAAAGCTGCAAGGGCTGTCACGATCAGTTTCGCAACGAACGCTGAGTTCGTGCAGACCCGGCTTTGACAATCCGCATGGCAATAAATAGCGCCACCCCCCATCCTTAGCCGGGTGCGCTGGCGTCGATGCGATCCCTCCATCGGGCACGCGTCGACGGAGAAATTCATGCCTGCCACCACGAGCCCAAAGACCGAACCACCTGCACGCCTTGCCGGGGAGGGCATTCAGGCCTACTTGGTCGGCGGCGGCATAGCCTCGCTGGCTGCGGCGGTCTACCTTATTCGCGATGGGCGCTTGCCGGGCAAGAATATCCATGTTTTTGAGGCATCACAGTTCGGTGGCAGTCTGGACGCCAGCGGCTCCGCCACAGCGGGCTATTCCATGCGAGGCAGTCGCATGTTCGGGCCGGCCTATGTCCTGACCTACGAGCTGCTGGCAGGCATCCCCTCACTGGATGACCCGGCCAAGTCGGTCACTGAAGACACCTTTGAGTTCTGGCAAGCCGAGCCTTGGTCTGACCGGGCCCGACTGGTTGAGCAGGGGGCTGCGGTGGATGTCTCGCACTGGGGCCTGTCCAACAAGGACCGGATTGACCTCATGGGCCTGATGCTGCGCCCCGAGGCAGCCTTGGGCACAACGCCGATTGCAGCGTGTTTTGAGCGACACTTTTTCGAGACGCACTTTTGGCTCATGTGGTGCAGCATGTTTGGGTTTGAGACGTGGCACAGTGCCACCGAACTGCGGCGCTACCTGCTGCGCTTTCTCAGGCTTTTCCCTGACCTGGAGAGCCTCCAGGTGATCCAGTCCACGCGCTACAACGGCTTTGATGCCATCGTGCGCCCCTTGGTGCGCTGGTTGCTTGCGCAAGGCGTGCATATGGAAACCGGCGTTGCAGTAACGGATATGCATCTTGAGCCCTGTGCAGCCGGTCAAGCCGTGCGCCACCTGGACTGCCTGCGCTCGGGGGCGTCAACCCGGGTGGAAGTGGGCCCGCACGATCTGGTCATCGCCACCCTGGGCTCCATGACCGCTAATGCCAGCCTGGGGTCCATGGATTCGTCCCCAAGTCCGTTCACAGGCCAACCCGACGCCTCCTGGGCGCTCTGGGAACGCCTGGCCGCCAAAAATGCCGCCTTTGGCAACCCTGCGGCATTTTGCGGCCATGTGGAGCAGACCCGATGGGTTACCTTCACGGTGACAGACACGGGCGACCTGTTTGCGCGCCACATGGCGGCGCTCAGCGCCAGCCCGGCAGGGCGGGGCGGCTTGGTCACCCTCGTCAACTCCAACTGGCGCCTGACGTTTCATTTGTTTCATCCTCCTGCCTATGCCGACCAGCCCGCGAATGTTCAGGTGTGGTGGGGCTACGGGCTGCTGGTTGACTGCATCGGCAACTTCGTCCCCAAAACCTTGCTGGCGTGCAGCGGAAAGGAGATTTTGGTGGAGCTTTTTTCCCACCTTGCCTTGCAGGATGACTTGGATGCGCTGCTGGCTAGCGCGAACTGCATTCCGTGTTTGCTGCCCTATGCCACCAGCCAGTTCATGCCCCGCGCTCCGGGAGACCGACCGGCTGTGTTGCCAACCGGCATGACCCATCTGGCCCTGATAGGCCAGTACTGCGAAATCCCGCACGATGTGGTCTATACCGTGGAGTACTCCATTCACTCGGCGCGGCTCGCGGTCACCGGTCTGCTGGGGTTGAAAGACGAAATGCCACCCACTTACCAAGGGCTGGAACATCCCAACGCGATGATGGAAGCCATCAAGATGATCTTGCGGTGAGCCGGTAAGCAGCGAGAATGCAGGTCTCGCTGCTTTTTTCACCCACCATGAACCGAAATCTCTGGCTGCTGGCCATCTGCCAGGGACTCTTCCTGACCAATAACGTTACCTTTATTGCCATCAACGGCTTGGTCGGCTTGAGCCTGGCGCCGCTGGGCTGGATGGCGACCCTGCCGGTCATGGGCTACGTGGTGGGGGGCGCTTTGTCCACCGGGCTGGTATCCAAAACACAACAGCGCTACGGGCGCAAGCTGTCCTTTCAGCTCGGTCTGGCGGTGGCGGTGGGGTCGGCCCTGGTGTGCGCTTACGCTGCGATGAGCCAGAACTTCTGGCTGCTCTGCACGGCCACACTGGTAGCCGGCTACTACAACGCCAACGCCGGCTTGTACCGATTTGCCGCCGCCGAACTGGCCGTGCCCTCCTGGCGCGAAAAAGCCGTGTCCCTGGTGATGGCCGGCGGCCTGATTGGCGCGGTGCTCGGCCCCAATTTGGCGCAGTACACGCGCACGCTGATGAGTGTGCCATTTGCGGGTGCCTATGTGGCGCTGGCGGTGGTGGCCCTGCTGTCGATGGCGGTGCTGAGCTTCATTGATTTCCCGGCACCTCCGGCCAAAAAGACCAGCTCGGCTGGCCGCCCCCTGGGCGAGATCATGCGCCAGCCCGCCTTCATCGTGGCGGCAGCCACCGGAGCCCTGAGCTACGGCGTAATGAACCTGCTGATGGCCGCCACGCCGCTGGCCATGCAACAGTGCGGCCTGCCGTTTTCTGACGCCGCACTGGTGCTGGAGTGGCATGTGATCGGCATGTTTGCGCCGGGGTTTTTCACCGGCCACCTCATCAAGCGCTTTGGCACCTTGCCCATCATGGGGGTGGGCGTGGTGCCCAATGCCGCCTGCATCGCCGTGGCCTTGTCAGGTGTGGATTTGCACCAGTTTTTGATTGCCCTGTTTTTGCTGGGCGTCGGCTGGAATTTCTTGTTCACGGGCAGCACCACACTCTCGTTGCAGACGTACTCACCCGAAGAAAAAGACCGGGCCCAAGGCGCACTGAACTTCTTTGTGTTCGCCACCCTGGCGCTCACGTCGTTTGCCTCCGGCGTACTGGTCACCACACGCGGCTGGGAGTTGCTCAACCTGGGCTCCATGGTGCCGGTGGCGCTGACCGGTGCCGCGCTGGTCTGGCTGTGGATGCAGCAGCGTCGTGCAGCGGTGGTCGCAGCCTGAAACCCGGCTGACTTAACGCGAGCGTCCGATGGCGGGGAGCGGCAATGCCGTTTTGTAGCGAACCTGCTTGAGCGCGAAGCTGGAACGGATCTTGTCGATGCCGGGAATGGGTGTGAGTTGCTCAACGATGAACTTCTCCAAAGCCGGTATGTCACTGATCGCCACGCGGATCAGGTAGTCGCTGTCACCACTCATCAAGTAGCACTCCATGACCTCGTCGTGCTCGGCAATACGCCGCTCGAACTCGGCCAGGGCCGCCTTGCCCTGGCTCTTGAGACTGATGGAAATGAACACATTGAGACCCAAGCCCAATGATGCGGCGTCAATCAGCGCCACGTAACGCTCAATCACGCCCTGGGCCTGCAGAGCCTTGACACGCGCCAGACAAGGCGAGGGGGACAGATGGACCTGCCGGGCGAGCTCAACGTTACTTAGCCCCCCGTCATGCTGCAGAGCATCAATGATTCGGCAATCCACCAAGTCAAGCATAAAAGTTTTTGAATTAAATTATTTGAAGCATATTGTGCTTTAAACAGGGGTTTAAACCGCCGAATATCAGCAGCTTGTGCTGGTGAATTTTGCTTACAGTTTGCATCATGACTTTGCCTCCTCAGATCCCCACCCACAACGAATCCTCCCTGCCCGCGCCGAGCGACGCCGCAGGCCCCATTGATATTGATCCACAGGAAACGGCCGAATGGCAGGCGAGCCTGATCGCGCTGCTGGCCGCACACGGCCCACAACGTGCACGTTTTGTGCTGCAGGCCCTGGCTCAACAGGCTCGAACATTGCGTGTCGGTTGGGTGCCTGATTTCTCCACCCCCTATGTCAACACCATTGCGGTGGATGAGCAGCCCTCCTTTGGAGGGGACCTGGCCATTGAAGAGCGGTTGGCCTCCCTGATGCGCTGGAACGCCCTGGCCATGGTGGCGCGAGCCAACCAGGCCTACGGTGACCTGGGCGGGCACATTGCCAGCTACGCCAGCGCAGCTGACCTGTTTGAAGTTGGCTTCAACCACTTCTTTCATGCGCGCGATCAACGGCCTGGCGCAACGCACCAAGGCGATCTGGTTTTTTTCCAACCCCACAGTGCGCCCGGCGTGTATGCGCGCGCCTACCTGGAAGGTCGCCTGAGCGAAGAAGACCTGAGCTACTACCGCCAGGAGCTCACCAGCCCGGCGGCGCTCACGGGCAGTGGCGCCCGCGGGCTGTGCAGCTATCCGCACCCTTACCTGATGCCCGATTTCTGGCAGTTTCCCACCGGCTCCATGGGCATTGGCCCCATCAGCTCGATCTACCACGCGCGTTTCATGCGCTACCTCAGCCACCGGCAACTGCTGGACTGCTCGGCCCGCAAGGTGTGGGGCGTGTTTGGCGACGGCGAAATGGACGAGCCCGAGAGCATGAGCGCGCTCACCCTGGCCGCGCGCGAGGGCCTGGACAATCTCGTTTGGGTCGTCAACTGCAACCTGCAACGCCTCGATGGGCCGGTGCGCGGCAACGGTCGCATCATTGATGAGCTGGAAAAGCTGTTTGCAGGCGCTGGCTGGAACGTCATCAAACTGATCTGGGGCAGCGACTGGGACGGGCTGTTCGCCCGGGACACCTCCGGCGCGCTTGCCAAGGCTTTCTCGCACACCGTGGATGGCCAGATGCAAACCTTCGCCACCAAGGATGGCCGCTACAACCGCGAAACATTCTTCGGCCAAAACGAAGCCCTGGCCCAGTTGGCCCAAGGCATGACCGACGACCAGATAGACCACCTCAAACGCGGGGGTCATGACCTGGTGAAAATTCATGCCGCCTATGCTGCTGCTGCCGCCCACCAGGGCCGGCCCACCGTGATTCTGGCCCACACCAAGAAAGGCTACGGCATGGGTAAGGCAGGTCAGGGCAAGATGACCACCCACAGCCAGAAAAAACTCGACGACAAGGAACTGATCGAGTTCAGAAACCGCTTTAACCTGCCCCTGACTGACGAACAGGCCACCTCACTGGCCTTTTACAAACCCCCGGCCGACAGCCCTGAGATGGCGTACCTGCACGCGCACCGTCAGGCACTGGGTGGCTACCTTCCGCGGCGCGACACAGCGTGTGCAACCGTGCCCGTCCCTGAACTGGCCCAATATGCAACCTTTGCACTCCAGCCGGACGGCAAGGAAATGAGCACCACCATGGCCTTTGTGCGCATGCTGGGTGGCTTGCTGAAAGACACTGTGCTGGGCCCGCGCATCGTGCCGATCGTGGCCGACGAAGCGCGGACCTTTGGCATGGCTAATTTATTCAAGCAGGTGGGCATTTACTCCAGCGTGGGGCAACGCTACGCGCCGGAAGACATTGGCTCCGTGCTGAGTTACCGGGAAGCCATGGACGGCCAGATTCTGGAAGAGGGCATCAGCGAGGCCGGAGCCATTGCCAGCTGGACAGCCGCGGCCACCAGCTACAGCGTGCACGGTCTGGCCATGCTGCCCTTCTACATCTATTACTCGATGTTTGGCTTTCAGCGGGTGGGCGACCAAATCTGGGCTGCTGCAGACCAACGCACGCGGGGCTTCCTGCTGGGCGCCACGTCGGGGCGCACCACACTCGGCGGTGAGGGGCTGCAGCACCAGGACGGCAGCAGCCACCTGATTGCGGCCACCATTCCCAATTGCAAGGCCTACGACCCGGCCTTCTCCGGTGAACTGGCCGTCATCATGGGCCAGGGCATGCGCGAAATGCTGGTGGAACAGAAAGACGTGTTCTATTACCTGACCCTGATGAACGAAAACTACGCGCAACCCAATCTGCCTTCCGAGGTCCATGCGCAAGTGATTTCCGGATGCTATCAATTTAGAACATATCCACCCAATGAAATCGCTGGCCAGAGCACAAAGTCATCAAAATATGTCACCTTGATGGGTTCCGGCGCGATCCTGACCGAGGTGATCAAGGCGGCGCAGGCTCTGGCGGCGCGCGGTATCGGGGCGCATGTCATCAGTGTGACGAGTTGGAGCGAATTGGCGCGCGAGGCTCACGCCGTCATGACGGGGGCTGCAGGCGCAGGCCAGTCCAATCCAACCGATCCGGCAACCCCTTTTGTGACCGCTCAACTGGCCCAAACAGACGGCCCGATTGTGGCCGCCACAGACTACGTGCGCGCCGTGCCCGAAAGCATTCGCGCTTACCTTCCGCCTGGGCGTACTTACCAGACGCTGGGTACCGACGGCTTTGGGCGCAGCGACACCCGGTCCGCTCTGCGACGTCATTTTTCAGTCGATGCCGCGAGCATCGAACAGGCGGCCTGGCGCTCGCTTCAGGAGAAGGCATGATCACTTCAGTGCCAGGTCTACACCGCCACCTATTCGAGGAGAGAACCATATGATTCATCCTCAGTTACGCCGGTGCGATGCGTGTGGACAAGCCGGCCTTGCACATTGAAGCGGTCGCTTTCATTCACCGCTTCGGCTCCAGCCAGTACGAGTATGGGCAATCCCATGTCTGGGTGATTCAGGCGTCTTTGAGCAAGTGGCGCCTGCGGGTGGCAGGCGTGCCAGCCCAAGCGCCCACCAGCCAAGGGCCTACCAAAGAAAGCCCAGGGCCAGCAGGTTCATGACTTAGCCGACTGAAAACGAAAGCAGGGCCAAGGTCTGCAGAGCGGTCAAAGCCATCACCCCTGGCGCATCGGGCGCAGCAAAGCAGGAGCGGTCCACGATCGCGGGCAATCCCGGGCGATGCAGACGGTCTCGCTGAGGCGCAGCGTGGTGTGGGAGGACGGCGATGCCCGGGCAGGTGAGGCACCCAGGACCCTTGCCGCACTTGCGCCCATGCGGTTGTATTTTCTATCCATAACCCCGCTCGACAGCCTATTTGACGCCGGCGCCCTTGAGTACGAAAGCACTCACTTCATCGATCAGGTGTTTGCGCTCGTCGGCGCCAATTTGCGTGAGCTCGCGGAAATACAAGACCTGCTCAGCATGATCCGCATAGAACTGGGTCGTGGCCCAGATATGAAAAAGCAAGGCCAACGGATCAACAGGGTCCATCAGCCCTCGGGTGATCCAGTTCTGGATCACCGCTGCGGCCTGGTCAGTGCGCCGCTTGCTGGTGCCAAGCATGGCGCTTAGCACCGGCGCACCGCGCATCATCTCGACGGCGAAAATCCGCGATCGCAGCGGCTGTTCGAACGAGAAGACCATTTTGCGTCGGATCAGGTCGCTTAGGACCTTGCGCGGCCCGAAGGACTCGTCGCTGAAGCCGAAGACTCCAATCCAATCGTCCACGATGTCCTGCAGAACTTGCCGGTACAGGTCTTCCTTGCTAATGATGTAGTAGTGCAGTTGGGCCTTCGACAGGCCCGCTTTGTCGGCAATCGCTTGGGTCGTGGCGCCGCTCGGCCCTTCGCTGGCGAAAACCTCAATCGCAGCCTGATGAACGGCGGCGAGGGTCTGGGCCCGCCGCCGCGAGGGCCGCCGCATGGCCTGAACCGGAATGTCGTCGGTGTGCGCGGATTCGCCCAAGGTTGCAGCATAAGTATCGGTCATGGACATAAACACATGGTAGCCGAAGCTCTCGCCATCAGAGATCGAGCACAAGCCGTCCGCTTTGGGCACGCGAACAACACAATGCAACCTTCTGTTTGCGCTCGACCGAGGTTAGGCAGAAGTCGCGGTGCTCGACTTCGCCTTCCAGGCAGCCAACCACGCAGGTGCCGCACAGGCCCTGCTCACAAGAGGTCGGGATGTTTATGCCCAAGTCGTGCAGCGCTGCCACGGCTGTCTGGTTAGCAGACACCGTCACTGTGATGCCGCTTCGCGCGAGCACGAGTTCGAAGGGGTTGTCGCTGCCTTGACCCGCACTGGCACTGGGCGGAGTGAAGTATTCGGTATGGATCTCTTCCTCGGGCCAATGTGCGGCGGCGTGGCGCACCGCCTGCATGAAACCTCCCGGGCCGCACACGTAAAGGTGCGTGCCGGTGGAGTGGCCGGCGAGCAAGGACATCAGGTCTATCTTGTCCGGCGCGCCGGGATCGTCGAAATGCAGCCGCACATGGCGCGCCAAAGGCAACTCGCGTAAGGCCTCGGCAAAAGCCAGGTGCTCGCGGCTGCGCGCGAAGCAGCAGAACTCAAAATCAGCGCCTTGCGCGGCAAGCCCCTGCGCCATCGCCAGCAGCGGCGTCATGCCGATGCCACCAGCCAGCAGCAGGTGGCGACGCGCCTCGGGATGGACAGGAAAGGAGTTGCGCGGCGCGCTGATGGGCAGCAGGTCGCCAACTCGCACGCGCTCATGCATGGATGCCGAGCCGCCACGGCTTCCGGGTTCGCGCTTAACCGCGACCACATAGGGTGCCAGGGGTGTGGCGGCGAATGCCCTTGCTATCGAGTATTGGCGCGTGAAGCCACCGGGCATGTGGATATCTATATGGGCTCCGGCACTGTATGCCGGCAATGAGCAGCCCCAGGGATGGGATAGCTCGAAAGCCAGGATTTCAGGGGTTTGCCGCACGATGCGGGTGACCCGGACAGTCAGGGTGCGGTCGAACACAAAAGGTCTTCCTTCAGGAATGCGAACGGATAAGCGGGATGCAAGCCGTGGCCTCAACTTCAATGCGCACGGTGCGGGAAGGCAGCATGGCGCTGACCTCAATCACCGTGGACACCGGCGGCTCGCCCGGGTAGAAGAGTCGGCGCACGCGGTTGTAAAGCGGGTAGTCACGCAGGTCAGTGAAATACTGCACCAGCTTGAACACATCGCCCATGGAGCCGCCAGCGTCCTCTGCGTACTGTCGGATGCGATCCAGCACAAACCAGCTCTGCACCAGCGCCGGGGCCTGAAAGATGTCAACCGACAGCTCCCCGGTCTCGCCGAGCTCTCGGCGCACCTCTTCTGGCAGCTCGTCGAAGCGCTCGATCACGCGGCCGAACTGCGGGTCGACGGCAATCACCCCCGACATGTAAACCATGTCGCCCACCCGTTTCCAGGCAGCGTAGCGCGCCAGGGGGCGGCCGGTGGACAGGTTCATCCTACGATGCTCACTTGGCGAGTTTCTTGCGAATGTCAAGGCCCGTACCCTTGTTGACAAACTGCGTGGTGTAAACCGAGGCCAGGGCGAAGTCAGACGGCTTGTACAGGCCGGCAGAGACGGCCTTGTCGTAGAAATCCTTCAAGCGTGCATCGGTCATCGCGCCAACACCCAGGCTCTCGGCATCTCCGGTGTCGATCAACCCGCGGATCACGCCCACCGATTTTTCTATGTAATCGTCACTGAGGTCGGGGTTGATCTTCTTGATCAGCTCGTCGGCGGCTTTGCGGTCGCCGTAGAGATAGTTGTACCACCCGATCTGCGAGGCTTCGACAAAGCGGCGCACGGTTTCTGGCTTGTTCTTTACGAGGTCCTGGCGTGTCTCAATCACCATGCCATAGGTAGACCAGCCGGCATCGGCCAGCAGGTGCACCACAGGCTTGAAGCCGCCCTGCTTTTCAACCGCGAGCGGCTCCGAAGTGGCATAGGCCTGCTGCACTGACTGCTTGTCGGCGAGGAACTGCGACAGGCTGTAGTTGTAGGGCTTGACCTGTTCGTCGCGGAATCCGTGCGAGGCCTTCATCCACTGCCAGAAGCTGAACTGCCCGTCCTTGGACAGCAGTACCGTTTTCGCCTTGTTCAGGTCGGTCCATTTGTCAAAGCCCTGGCCGGGGTGGGCGATTATGGCCTGCGGGTCTTTCTGGAAGAAGCCCGCAACCACAACCGTGGGAATCTTCTGCTTGGCGTTGTCGAAAGCCATAAGCATGTTGCCGGTCATCAGGAAGTCGACCTTGCCGGCCGGTAACATGGGCCGGTTGTTGACCTGCGGGCCGCCTTGCTGAATGTCCACGTCCAAGCCATACTTCTTGTAGGTGCCGTCTACCAGCGCTTGGTAGAAGCCACCGTGACCAGGCTGGGCTCGCCAGTTGGTGGCGAATGCAACTTTTTCCTGCGCCTGAACGGCGAAGGCCGAGCCAGCGAGGGCGGCGGCCATCAAGGTGCGACGGGTCAATGAGCCAGAGGGGTTCATGGTCAGGTTTCCTTTCGTGGGTAGGGAGGGGGGGATTGGTTCACGCTTCACGCGCCATGGCAGGCTGCCAGCCGCGCGTCTTGCCAGGGTTCATCAGGCCCATCGGGTCGCTGCGTTTCTTGAAATCAATCTGCATCGAATCGATGGTCTTCATACCGCCATCTTCGATGGTGACCACGTGCGGATTGAAAATGACGCAACCCCCTTGCGACTCGATCTCGCGGATCAGCTCGTACTGGTGTTGGGTGCCTTTCCAGCGCACCAGGAGAATGGCAAAGGTGGCATAGTCGCCGTGCATGCGCGCGAACTCATGGTGCTGGTAGACCTCGTCACCGAACAACGCAATGTGGCGATCCACCACGGAAGGGTCGAACGGCTGAGCATAGGCTACCTGCAGGTAGGTCCAGGAGCGGTCGACCTTAAGTACCTGCAAGGTCGTGTGGTTGTAGGCGCATTCATAAGCGGGCGGCAAGCCGGCGGCTTCAAGTTCGGCCTCGGTGCTGGCCAGTGAGATCGTGCCCCCATAAGCCGCTACCCCGCGCTCGAAGGCCGCCATAGACGAGGGCGCGACCATCGAGAACATCGCATGCCGGCCCGACGGAAAATGATCCTTGAGAGCGGTGTAGTAGGGCGAAAAACGCGCATCCACAGCCGACAGCAAGAAAATATCAAGGTCGGGTGTGCTCGCGGCCACCCCGAAATCCAGTACCTGGCGGTAGCTGTCAAACAGCGCGATGCAGTGCACCCATTCGACCGCTGGACTCAACGCCACTTCGACCTCGGTCAGGATGCCGTTGGTACCGTAAGCGTGGTGGACTTTCTGGATTTCGTCGCAGAACAACTCGATCACTTTCGGCTCGCGCTCCACTGTGACGATCCGAGCACGAATGAGGTTGCCCGGGTCGCGCAACACGCCATGGCGCGTCGAGCCAATGCCGCCGAAGCCTCCAGCGATGAAGCCACCTATGGTCGCGACGCGCCAGGTCGAAGGCCACATTCGCAGTGCCTGGCCGGTTTCGCGCACTGCGAGTTCGATGTCGTGCATGCGCGCGCCGGCCTGCACCGTGACGCTCGCTAGCGCGATATCGAGTATGCGGCTCATCTGCGTGACATCGAGGACCAGGCCACCTTCCAGCGGTACGCATTGACCGTAGTTGCCAGTGCCACCGCCGCGCACCGTGATAGGGAGCTTCCAGCGTGCGGCCACGGCAGCAGCCTGCTTGACGTCGTCTTCAGTGCTGACCTTGACGACCAGATCGGCCACGCAGCTCGAGAGTTGCTCGCTCAGGATCGGGCTGTACCAGTAGAAGTCCTTGGACAGCTGCTTGCGCTGGCGCAACTCGCTGATCACGTTCAAGCCCTGCAGGTCACGCTGCACGCCTTGCCAGTCGATGGCTTGGCGGAATTCTGGGTCAGGGAGGGAGGTCGAAGAGATCATGGCGAGTGGTTCAAATGGATGTAGTGCGCAGCCCGTCGAGGCTGCGAAAGTCGGGGCGGGTTGCATGGATGCGCTGGCCTGCGCGCAACACCTGGCGACCTAGTTCGGGCCGGCTCAGCACCTCGGCGCTGGTTCGGCCAGGGTGCAGCACCAGGTCGGCGGGCGCGCCGGAGCGCAGCACGCCGTCCCAAGCCAGGCCGAGGGCGCCAGCAGCGGTGCGGGTTATCGCATGAGCCCACTGGTGCACAGCATCGTCGAGCTGGGCCGCCCCGGCAGCAAGCGCCAGGGTGCGCAGCGGGTCCAGGTCTCCAAACGGCAAAAAGCAGTCGCGGTGGTTGTCAGATCCGAAGGCCACGGGAATGCCCAAGGCAAGCGCTTCATGCACGGGCGCGAGGCCTCGCCAACGCGGCGTTCTGCGCGGTCCCTGCTGGCTGCTGTCCTGCAGATACAGATTGGTGAGCGGCAACGACACCAGGCTCAGACCGGATGCCGCCACGACCTCAAGCACCTCGGACAACTGCGGCGGCGCCAGACGTGACAGCGCACAGACGTGACCGCAGACGGTGCGGGCGCCTAAACCGCGTTGCAACGCCAGACGAGCCACGGGCAGAGTGTGGATATGGCTGGCATCGAGGTGTTCGTCGATATGGAAATCGAGCCGTAAATCGAAACGTTCGGCCAGGTCGAAAGCACGGGGCAGCAGAGCTGGCACATGGGGTGCTGCATAGGCAAACCAGCCCAGCACGCCCCCAGCCTGCGCGACGTGGCGGGCCAGACGCTCACTGGCTACCGGGTCGGCCAGCATATCAACCGGGGCCAGCGAAGTCAGGACAAGTTCAATGCGACCGCGCCAGCGTTGACGTGCCTCCTGCAGCGCTTGCCAGGCCATCGGGCCGCTGGACTCGGACCAATCGCAATAGGAGTTGAGTGCCCGCGTGCCGTGCGCCCAGGCTTCCTGCAAGCCAAAGTCGATGCGTGCGGCCAGTTCGTCGGGTGCCCAGTGCGCATAGTCGGCCTTCACAGCCTCAATGGCGCCGAAAAGGCTGCGCGAGGGGTGGAGACCCACCGCGAGCAGGTCACCCTTGTCCAGATGGGTATGCGGATCGACAAAAGCGGGCAGCACTGTTGCTCCGTCAAGGTCAAATACCGGCATCTCGCCGTGGGGCTGCGCCTCGATCGCGGTAATGTGCGCGCCCGCTATCAACAGGGCCACCGGGTCGGTGGCCCGAGCTGGCGAAGGGCGGTCAAGCAAATTGACTGGTACCCGTGCGCCGCGCAGCCAGTAGCTTGGTGGCAGCCGGTCGGGCCAGCGATCCGGGTGGAAAGGAGGGTGCGCAGACATAGGAAGCTGCGGTCAGCTTTCGCGCCGCATCTCGCTTTCATGCCAGTGGCCCAGCACCCACCGCGACAGCGCCGCGAACACGATGAAGATCATGATTCCAAGTAGCGACACCAGCAGCAACGCCGCGAACATCATCGGAATTTCGGTGCGAAAGCTCGATTCGAGAATGCGCGAGGCCAGACCGGTTTCTCGCCCCGCAGTGCCGGCCGTGAATTCCGCCACCACGGCGCCGATCAGCGAGAGGCCGCCAGCGACCTTCAGTCCCGCCATGAAGTAGGGCAGTGCGCTGGGCGCCAGCAGGTATCGAAAGCGCTGCCAGGGCGTGGTCTGGTAAAGGGTAAAAAGGTCTCGCAGATTGCTGTCAGCGCTTTTGAGGCCGATCACGGTGTTGGAGAGGATGGGGAAAAAGGCCACGATCCAGGCGCACAACAGCAGCGCGCCGGTGGTGCTCGGTATGTAGATCAAGATCAGCGGCGCAATCGCGACGATGGGCGTGACTTGCAGGATCACGGCAATCGGAAACAACCCGATTTCGACCCATTTGGACATCGAGAACGCGATGGCCAGCAGCACGCCACCGGCAATCGCCGCTGCCAGCGCCAGCAGCGTAAGCTTGACAGTGAACCACATGGCGGCCGACAGCGAGCCCCAGTTGTTGAAAAGGGTGGTCAGGATGACCGTCGGCGCAGGCAGAATGTAATGCGGGATGCCGTTGATGCGTACTACGGCTTCCCAGATCAGCAGCAGCGCGGCGATGACCGCTACCGGCAACGCAACGCGCATCGCGCGTTCACGACGATGGGTCTGCGCCAGCTGCTCGCCCACGGGCTGCATCGCCGCAGGTTCGGAGATGACTGTGCCGGATGGCACCTTGCTGCTGTCAGTGGTCGATGCTGAGGCCATGCAGGGCTCCATGAAGTGAACGCGAGACCGCGATGCAGTGCTCGTTGTAGCGACTAGAGGTGCGGAAGGCATCCCCGCGCGGATAAGGTTCATCGATGCGGACTTCGTCGATCACTCGGCCCGGGCGGGCGGCCATCACGACAATGCGATCCGACAGATACACCGATTCGTAGACGCTGTGGGTCACAAAGATCACGCCAAAGCGATGCTCTTTCCAGATTGCCAGCAGGTCGTTGTTGAGCTTGATGCGCGTCATTTCGTCGAGCGCGGCGAACGGCTCGTCCATCAGGAGAAGGCGTGGCCGCGTGACCAGGGCGCGCGCAATCGACACGCGCATCTTCATACCGCCCGACAGTTCTCTCGGATAGGCATCGGCAAAGCGGGACAAGCCGACCATTTCCAGCACCTTCTGCACGATGGGTGCAGCCTCGTCGCGCGTCATGTCGCTGAGTTTGAGCGGCAGATACACGTTGTCAAAAACCTTGGCCCAGGGCATGAGCGTCGGCTCCTGGAAAACGAAGCTCAGGTCACGCTCGATGCCGCGGCTGGCCGTGGCGGGCGATGACCATTTGACCTCGCCCGAACTGATGCCAGTCAGTCCGGCGATCAGGCGCAGTGCTGTGCTCTTGCCGCAGCCTGAGGGGCCGAGGAAGCTGATGAAATCGTGTTCGCCTACCTGCAGGTTCATGCCTTGCAAGGCCAGTGTGCCGTTGGAAAACCGCTTGCCGACATCGCTCAGACTGACCAGGGGAAGGGTGTGCATGCTCATACGGTCCCTGATGGTGCTTACTGCCAGGCTGGCTGATTGGCCAGCCGCTTGATAGGGAAACGGTCGACTTCCTGCAACAACTCGACGAAGCGCCGGCCCACGAAGTCGAGCGCGGCTTCGCCTTTGGACGCGGTAGCCAGCGTGGCGTTTCCGGCCGCGCCTTCGGGATTGATGTCCTGGGTTTGCCAGCCCAACTTGCCGCTGGGGCCAATGGACAGGAAGCTCCCTTCCTGGGCCAGTTGTTCGGTCAGTGAGTGGAAGTTTTTGAAGTTCTCTCTGCGCACATGATCGGGTGTGAGCTTGAGCATGATCGAGCTCTCGAGGTCACCGGCATGGATGCCGTGTTTCATTTCGTGGTCGTCGAACAGCGCCTGTGGAACGCCTAGCGTGTACCAGTTGGAGGCGACGGTCATCATCGAATGCTTTTCGCGCAGGTCGCGCGCCACGATGTCCATGACCGACATCTGGCCGCCGTGGCTGTTGAACAGCACCAGCTTGCGCACGCCGGCGGCGGCGACACAGGCGCCGATTTCGCTCCACAGCGCAATCAAGGTCGCTGCCGAGACCGTCAGCGTGCCGGGGTAGCGTGAATGCTCGTTGCTTTTGCCGTAGGCCACGGTCGGCAAGAACAGCGCGGGCAGTTCATCCGGCATGTGGCGAATGGCCGCCTGCACCATGCCGTCGATGATGGCGGTGTCGGTAGACATTGGCAGATGAGGTCCATGTTGTTCAGTCGCACCCACCGGCAGCACGGCGATCAGGCGCGAGCGGTCAAGTCGGGAAAATGCCTCGCTGGTCCAATCAGACCAGTAGCGGCTGCGAAAGTGTGACGAACCCATGGAAGAACCCCTAAGTGGATGACTTGGCTTGAATAAAAGTTTACCAATCGGTCAAATAATAAGTACTATGGTTTACCCGAACTTGTCTATTTTTATAATTGACTCCAAATTTTTTACATAATTTGTTTACCGATTGGTCGGTTAATCCGGCTCCCCTGTACCTCTGGATCGCCCCAACTTTGCCAGCGGCAACGAAACCGAGTGTGATGGGCCAAATAAAGTGGGCTGGTATCTCCAAACCCGGGGACGCCTCCTTGCGATACCTGCGCATCCACGGAGCCCGAACCCAGATGAGTTGCTAAAGACGGAAGCCACAGTTGGAGCCTGACGGGGAGCCGTTGCCACATTCATACGCCAGAGTGGAATTCCATCAAGCATGCGCTTGAGTAGAGCCAGTCCTCCCCACGCGGCGGCTTCACGCGAGCTGAGCTTCAAATCGGATGGATCACCAGGCTTCAAAATGGTCAACTCCTTGCCACAGGATGGATTTCATTGGACTATTCCCAATGAATGTCATTAGAAGCCCAACAAAAAGGGGCGCCGCCAATCTGCTCTCCAGTTCGGGAAAGCTTCTAATGGACAATCTCGCATCAATAAACCCTGAAGAATTATGAAATCCGGAAAAAAATACAAGTTCGAGACCCTGGCAGTTCATGCGGGGCATGGCGTCGATGCCAGCACCGGGGCGGTCACTGAGGCCATTCACCTGTCCACCACGTTTGAGCGCGATGCAGACGGCGGCTACTCGCGCGGTTTTTTGTATTCGCGCAACCACAATCCCAACCGCAACGCCCTCGAAGCTGCACTGGCTGCCCTGGAGGGCGGCACAGCGAGCGCGGCCTTTGGCTCCGGCCTGGCGGCGGTCACGGCCATCTTTCAGGGATTGATGCCGGGCGATCATGTCATTGCCCCGGTGGACATCTACCACGGCACAGCCAATGTGCTCAAGCACCTGTTCGCCAAGTGGGGGGTCACCGCGTCGTTCATCGACATGACGAACCTCGACACGATCCGCAATACGCTCACGCCGCAAACCAAGATCATCTGGATCGAAACCCCATCGAACCCGCTGCTGCAATGCGTGGACATCACCGCCATTGCGGAGATTGCGCACCAGCATGGCGCGCGTGCGATTGCCGACAACACCTTTGCCAGCCCGGTGCTGCAGCAACCCCTGGCGCTGGGTTGCGACTTGGTGATGCATGCCACCACCAAGTACCTGGGCGGGCGCAGCGATGTGCTCGGTGGCGCGGTCATTACCCGGCTTGACGATGCGCACTTTGCCCAGTTGCGCACAGCCCAACTGTTTGGCGGTGCCGTGCCTTCGCCTTTTGATTGCTGGCTGGTGATGCGCAGCCTGCCCACCCTGCCTTACCGCATGCAAGCGCACTGTGCCAACGCCAAAAAGGTAGCCGAGTTCCTGCAAGAGCACGAAAAAGTGAGTGTGGTCCATTACCCAGGCTTGGCCAACAACCCGTTTCATGCGGTGGCCGCCAAACAGATGTCCGGCTTTGGCGGCATGCTCTCGTTCGAGGTCAAGGGCGGCAAGGAGGCGGCGATGGCTTTGGCTGCGAATGTCGAAATCTTCACGCGGGCCACCAGTCTGGGCGGCGTGGAGAGTCTGATCGAACACCGCGCCTCAATTGAAGGCCCCGAGAGCAAAACGCCTCAAGGGCTGTTGCGGGTCTCGGTCGGCCTTGAAAACGCCGATGACCTGATGGATGACCTGGCCTCCGCGCTCACGCACTGCGCATGAACCAGGGGCGGGCTGTCGGCCTGATCGTGTTGGCCCAGTGGCTGGGCACCTCACTGTGGTTCAGTCCGAATAGCGCCGCCGATGACCTGATGGCCGCCTGGCAGATCGGGTCCGCGCAATTTGCGTGGCTGATCGCGGCCACCCAGTCCGGTTTTATTGTGGGAACACTCTGGCTGGCCTACTCGGGCTGGGCTGACCGGTATTCTGCCAGCCGGATTTTCGCCATCGCCTGCATCGCGGGCGCTGGTATCAATGCCGGTTTTTCCGGCGCCTGGACCGGTTTTGAGTCGGGACTTCTGTTTCGTTTCGCGGTGGGGGTTTGCCTGGCAGGCATTTACCCCTTGGGCATGAAGATGATCGTGGGTTGGGTGGGCACCAAGTCCGGTTCGGCTCTGGGCCTGCTGGTTGGCATGTTGACACTGGGCACGGCGCTGCCCCATGGCATCCGGGCTCTGGGTGCCAACTTGCCTTGGCAAGCCGTGATTCAGGCGTCATCCGTGTTGGCCGTTCTTGGCGCCGCCCTGGTTTACTTTTTGGGCGATGGTCCCCATTTGAATAAAAGCGCTGGGCACCGGAACAACTCCTTAGGCCGGGCTTTTGGTGTGTTCAAAATTCCGGATTTCAGAGCGGCGGCCCTGGGCTATTTCGGGCACATGTGGGAACTTTATGCATTTTGGGCGGTGCTGCCCTGGCTGGCCGCGCAGTTGCTGCTGGATGCAAGGCAGTTGTACCCGGATCTGTCCGGGTCAGTGGCTGCAGTGAGTTTCCTGGGCATTGCCGCCGGCTTTTTGGGGTGCATTCTGGGGGGACGCCTGAGCCACAAGATCGACAGCATTTATGTGGCCGCCTTCGCCTTGATGGCCTCGGGCCTGATGTGCCTGATCTATCCCTTGCTGGGGCAGGACTGGGTGCTACTAAGGTTGGTTGTGCTGCTGGTCTGGGGATTCTTTGTGGTGGCCGATTCGCCCCAGTTTTCTTCCATCTCCGCGCGGAGTTGCCCCCCGGAGTGGGTGGGCAGTGCGCTGGCGATTCAAAACAGCATCGGGTTTTTCATCACCATCATCAGTATCACGCTGATGCTGAGTGTCATTGAGGCGTTGGGCAGCCCGGCCTTGTGGCTGTTGCTGCCTGGGCCGGTGTTGGGTTTGACGGGCTTGTGGCCCTTGCTGAAAAAAACAATGGTGGGCAAGGTCCGAGCGGACACTGCCTGCAACTAACCGGGAATTCAACATGAACGAATCTGTGACGGATATCGCCAAGCGTTATCAAGACTACATGGTGGCGCTACGGCGGACCCTGCATGTCCAGCCGGAACTCTCTTTCCAGGAGCAGGGAACTTCTCAGCTGGTGCAGGAAGAACTCCGGAAAATGAATATTCCGTTTGAGGTGGTGGGCGACTACGGGGTGGTCGCAACCATCGAGGGCGCAGACACAAGCCGGATGGTAGCCCTGCGGGCAGATATGGATGCCTTGCCCATCCATGAAAAAAATGAGCATCTGGACTATTGCTCCAGGACACCGGGCGTCATGCATGCCTGCGGTCACGATGGGCATGTGGCCATGCTGCTGGGTGCCGCCCAGGTGTTTCAACACCTGAAACACAACATGCCGGGCACCGTGAAGCTGTGCTTTCAGCAGGCAGAGGAGCGGGGCGGCGGCACGGCCGAGATCCTGAAGGCCCTGGCGCCGTATCCGGTCAAAAGCGCCTTCGCCATCCACCTGTGGTCAGAGATTGAAAGCGGCAAGATCTCCGTGCAAGCGGGACCGCGCATGGCAGCCTGCGACATTTTTGACATCGTGGTGAAGGGCGTGGGCTGCCACGGTGCCAATCCGCATCGGGGGATCGATCCCATCGTGGTGGCGTCCTCGATCGTCATGAATATCTCGCATGTGATGTCACGCGAAATTGATCCGACGCACCCCGCCGCGCTGACCTTCGGCAAATTGCACAGCGGCGAAGCGGGCAATGTCATTCCTGACAAGGCCGTGCTCGCAGGCACCCTGCGCACCACCGACCCGGCAGATCAGGCCCACCTGCACGCTGCCCTGAGGCGCGTCGTGCAAAGCACGGCCGACACCTACCGCGCCACCGCCGAGGTGAGCATTCGGCGGGGTGGCACCATGTTGGTCAACGACGCCCACAGTAGCCAGCTGGCAGAGCAGGCCGTGCAAGAGCTATTTGGCACCGAGCCGCTGATTCCATTTGCGCCGCTCATGGTGTCCGAGAACTTTGGCGACTTTCTGGAGGTGTATCCGGGCCTGATGGCATTCATTGGTGTGCGCAACGAACGTTATGGCGCCTGCTACCCGCATCATCACCCCCAGTTCAATATCGATGAAGATGTCTTGTACATGGGGGCCGCGCTGCACGTGGGCTATGCCTTGCGTTGCTTCAAGGCCACGGCGGCGACATCCGCACCAACGGCCGCCTAGAAGCGGGCGTCCAGCCATTGCCGGAGCGCGGCAAACACCGGTTCAGGCTGCAGTTCATTGAAAATCTCGTGGCGCAAACCGTCAAAACAGCGCGCTGCCACCACCTGAGGGGGCGCCTGGGTCACGAAAGCCCGGCTGCCCGCCGGATTGACCAGCTTGTCGGCACCGGCATACATCAGCAGGGTGGGCACCTGCCACTGTGAGGCCAGGGCAACCGTGGCCGGCCCGGCATCAGCAATGAAACGGGCCAACCGCCCCGAGATACGGTCATGTACCAGCGGGTCGGCGAGGTAGGCCGCCACCACAGCGGGGTCATGCGAAATCAATGAGGCGTCCAGCCCGTTGCCCACGCGCAGGTTGGGCGCGATTTTGGGCAATACCGCGAGCAACAATTTTTGGACTGCATTGAGCCCCGGGTCCAGTGCAGGTGAGGACAACACCAGCGCGTCAACCGGTCTCAGCGCCAGCGACACGAAGCGCGCAGCCACCAAACCGCCCAAGCTGTGACCCAACAAGATCAACGGCGTATCGGGCGGCATGCGGGCCCGGGTGGTGTCGACAATGTCGGCCAGATCGTCCAGCAAGCGTGCATCAGAGGGCAGACCACCCCGCGCGCCACCTGACTCGCCATGACCGTACTGGTCGTAGCCACGCACCGCGAAGCCCCAGGCATTCAGTTGGCTGGCCACCACCTCATATCGGCCCGCATGCTCTCCCAGACCATGCACCAGAAGAACAACGCCGCGCAGGCGCTCCCCCTGGTAATCCGGCCAGTCCTGGATGGCCAGGTTTTCGCCATCGCTGGCAACAAAGGGGCTGAGCATGGATTCAGCAGTCATTCATCACTCGGACAACGGATGCAAGACCTGAGGCGGCCACAGCGGGGTTTAGCGCGGCAACTGGGCGATGACCTGGGCCACTGCAGCAGTGAGCTTCTTGGCATAGGGCACATGCAGGAACTCATTGGGCCCGTGGGCGTTGCTCTTGGGGCCGAGCACGCCACACACCATCATTTGGGCTTTGGGGAAGCCCTTGGAGAGCATGTTCATGAGCGGGATGGTGCCACCCTGCCCAATGTAGCCGCAGGGCGCACCAAAGTACGCATTGGAGGCGCTGTTGAGCGCCTGCTCAAACCACGGGGCCGTGCTGGGCGCATTCCAGCCGGTGGCGCCGGACAAACCCTCAAAGGTCACGCGGGCCTGGTACGGCGCGTTGTCTTCCAGCAGGGCTTTAAGCTGCTCCACCGCCATGCCGGCGTCAACGAGCGGGGGCAAACGCAAGCTGAGCTTGAACGCGGTATACGGCCGCAGCACGTTCCCGGCATCTTGCAGTGAAGGAAAGCCCTCGGCCCCGGTCACACTGAGTGTGGGTGTCCAGGTGCGGTTGAGCAAGGCCTGCACCGGGTCGGTGGTCGTGGGCAAGGCAAAGGCGGTGGAGCCGCCGCAGTCGTAGTGCGCCCACGGAAAACGCTTGTGCACCTGGTCGCCCAGAATCGCCGCTGTGGCCTGCGCCTGCGCCAAACGGTCCGCGGGAACCTCACAATGAAAACTGCCCGGCAACAGCCGCCCTGTGGCACTGTCCTCCAAGCGATCCAGCACCTGGCGCATGATGCGAAAGCTGGACGGCACCAGACCGCTGGCATCGCCCGAGTGCACGCCCTCGGTCAAGATCTCGACCTTGAGCACGCCGCTGGCCATACCGCGCAAACTGCTGGTGAGCCAGAGCTGGTCGTAATTGCCGGCGCCCGAGTCCAGGCAAATGACGAGCGCCACGTCACCCAGACGGTTGCCCAGGGCGTCAATGTAGGGCAGCAAATCGCGCGAGCCGCTTTCTTCACAACTCTCGATCAAGCCCACGATGCGCGGGTGCGCGACCTTCTGGCTCTTGAGGGCCTTAATGGCCGCAATGCTGGCGTACACCGCATAGCCATCGTCGGCGCCGCCCCGACCGTAAAGCTTGCCGTTCTCGTACTTGGGGATCCACGGACCGAGGTCGTTGCGCCAACCGCTGAATTCCGGCTGCTTGTCCAGGTGGCCGTACATCAGCACGGTCTGGCTGGACGGCGCAACTGCGTCAGGTGACGCGCCGTTGGAGGCTGGCACCTCAAAAAACAACACGGGGGTGCGTCCCTCCAGGCGGATGATCTCCAGCGTCAAGCCTTCCACCTTTTGCGATTGCACCCACGTGGCCGCGTTCTTTATGACCGTGTCGATAAAGCCGTTTTTCTCCCAGTCTGCATCGAACATCGGCGACTTGGCCGGAATGCTGATGTAGTCGGTGAGTTGGGTGACGATGTCGTCGTCCCACGCCTGGCTGACCTCGCCCAGGGCCTGGGCGGCATTCAGGAGGGGTTCAGGGGTTCTTGCGTTCATGACAATCTCCGAAGTGGGTTGTGACTGAGGGCCGAGGCACCAACCCATCAGAGTTTAAACCCCCAGGGTTGGGGTCGCCTGCATGAAGGACACCATGGCGCGCGCCACCTCAGCCCCCTTGTCCTCCTGCAAAAAGTGTCCCGCGCCTCGTATGGCCGCATGGGCCTGGCCCTGAGCTCCAGGCACCAGCTTCTGCCACACCTTGTAGCCGCCCCGGGTCACTGGGTCACGGGTGCTGAACAGGGTTAAAAAGGGTTTTTCCCAGCGCTTGAACAGTTCCCAGGCGCGCTCGTTGTTGGCACGCTCCGGGTCATCGGGCGTGGTGGGCACAAAAGTGGGGAACAAACGCGCCGCGATGCGGTATTCACGCGCCGGAAAGGGGGCGTCATAGGCCGCGACTTCCTGTGGCGTCAAGCCTGCCGCGCAGCCGGTCTTGACAATCCGCCCAATCGGAAACCAGGGGCTGAACACGGCGAAGGCACGCCAGATCCTGAAGGCGGTTGGCGTGGGCGTGGTCCCGGTGGGCAAGCCGCCATTGGCCAGCACGATGCGGTCAAACCTGTCGGGTAGTTCCGCCACGACCCGCAGACCCACCAGCGAGCCCCAATCCTGACAAAACAGGGTCATGTGTGTGAGGTCGTTGGCCTCTACCCAAGCCGCCATCCATTGCACATGGTTCATGTACGAGTAGTCGATCTTGCCAGCAGGCTTGTCCGACCGGCCAAAACCCACCAGATCCGGGGCAATGACGCGGTAGCCTGCAGCCACCAGCACCGGAATCATTTTTCGGTAAAGAAAGGACCACGTAGGCTCCCCGTGCATCAGGAGCACGAGGGACCCATCGCGCGGACCCTCATCAATGTGGGCGATGCGAAGTCCGCCAACCTCGGTGTAATGCGGGCTGTAGGGAAAGTCTGGCAACTGCGCAAAGCGGGACTCGGGCGTACGCAAGATTTTTTGAATGATCGGAAGAGGTCGCATGGTGAAGTCTGCTGGTGAGGATTTAAAAAAGCTTGCCGGCATTCACTTGAGTCGAGCCCACGGGCAGGCTGATGAAGTCACCATCTGCACCGACGCGAATGGGGCCACTGAAAATAGCGGGCGCCTCACCCAGAAAGGCTTTTTCCAAGCCGGGCATGGGTAGCGGCGGTGCAATGTGATTGAGCAGCAAATAACGCACCTTGGCGTCACGCGCGGTTTCGGCGGCCTGCTCCGGCGAGGTGTGGTAGTCCACGATGTCTGCCATCAGCTTTTTGACGTTGGGGCGCCCGGCAGTGACCGCACCCTGCTCCAGCAGGCCCATCATGCGCATGGACATGGCCTCATGCACCAGCACATCAACGCCGGCGGCCTCGCGCTGCACGACGGCGGACTTGACCGTGTCACCACTGAGCACTACGCTGCGGCCTTTGTAGTTGATGCGGTAGCCAACTGCCGGGTGCACCGGTTTGTGATCCACCAGGAAGGCGGTGATCTCAAGGTCTGCATCCTTGAGCACCACGACATGGCCGCCGGGCGGTGCCGTGAACGGCATCACCGTCGCCCCAAAACCGCTGACGGGCACCGTCCTCTCACCGTGGTGGGCAGTGCGGTAATGTGCATCTTGTCCATAGGCCTGCATAAAACCCGCCACCACCTTCTCGACGCCTGGCGGACCGTACAGTGGAACCGGTGCTGCATTGCCGGTGGACACCCAGCGCTGCATCAGCAACTCGCCCAGCCCATCAATATGGTCAGAGTGAAAATGCGTGAGGAAAATCGCCTCAATGTGACCATGGACAAAACCCATCTTTCCCAGGTTGCGCGTGCTGCCATTGCCCGTATCAAATACAAACAATCGGTTGCCCGCGACCACCACCGTGCACGGCCCCATGCGTCGGTCGTCCGGCATGGGCGACCCGGCACCGCACAAACCAACGTGCAATCCCTCGGGCAACGTTTTCAGTGTGTCAATGCCCATTCGACTGGCTGCCACGCGCTGGGCCACCGCCAGGCTGAGTGGTGCCCTGAAGGCATAGAGGGACGCGGCGCCCAGGACCAGCACCGGCAAGGCAATGCGTAAAAAACGGCGAATAGTCATGTGTATTCCTGTTTAAGAATCAGGCGCCGAAGATTCGCGCCAACCGGACCATGGCACCCTGAGCCCAAGGCGCCACATAGCGCAGCCGAGGCCGATGGGCCTCGGCGGCCTTGACCAACTGCTTGACGATGGAGCCCGTGCTGCGGGCTTCAAGCCAGCGGAAAATACGGGCCTCCTTGACCTTCATACTTGCAGTCTGGTCCTTGAAATAGGACTTCTCACCCATCCATTCGTACTTGCGGTCGTTCATGCTTTGGTTGAACCCCGTATGAATGGCGCCGGGTTCAATCAGGGCCACATGAATGTTGCGACCCAGCTCATCCATCTCAACCCGAAGTGCAGCGCCGGCAGCAGACAGCGCGAATTTTGTCATCGAGTAGGGCATCAGGAACGGCATCGGAATGCGACCCGCAATCGAACTGACAAAAAGGACAGTTCCGCGCTGTCGGGCAATCATTCCGCGAAGCACGACTTGCGTCAGCTCCAACGTGGCGAACACATTGACCTCGAAGGTTTGGCGGATGCGGTTGACATCCACCTCGGCCAGGGAACCTGAATCCCCGATGGCCGCGTTATTGATCAGCACATCAATTTCAATATCGAGGGTTTTTTCGCGGTCTGCCTGCGAGGTGATGTCGAGCTTGAACACATCCATGTCCAGATGGCGCAACGCGCAGTCGGCGCGCAGCGTTTCGGCCTGAGGTTCATTGAAGGTCGTCGCCAGCACACGGTGGCCGCGTGCTGCCAGGGCAAACGCCGTGTCTCGCCCGATTCCGGAGCCGGCACCGGTGATAAGAATGGTTTTTTTCATGCGATGCTTAATGGGTAAAAATCAGAGTGCCGTCTTCAAGGGCGGCGTGCCGCAAGGTCAGAATATCCAAGGCGTAGTTTTGATGAAGTCGCCACGGACTCCTGTTGCCTTGTTTCGGAAATTTATCCACCGAGCGCAGCACGTATCCGGAGGTGAAATCAATCCAGCTTGTCTCCTGCACGGAAGCATCCTGAAGGCGCGGTGTGCACTGGCGCTGCTGTTTTCTTGCCATGTGCTTGAGCAAGCGACAGACATATTCGCAAGTCAAATCACTCTTCAAGGTCCACGAGGCGTTGGTGTAGCCGATGACATAGGCCATGTTGGGGACATCGGCCAGCATCATGCCTTTGTAGCTCAGGGTCTTGTTGAGTTCGACCGGTTTTCCATCCACCACCATGGCAATTCCACCCAAGGCCAGCAAGTCAAGGCCGGTGGCGGTCACCACCAGGTCAGCCTCCAGATGCTGGCCCGACTTCAGACGAATCCCATGCTCTGTGAACGTTTCAATCTGGTCGGTCACAACCGACGCACGGCCCGACCGGATGGCCCTGAACAGGTCGGAATCAGGCACCAGACAGACCCGCTGATCCCACGGCTTGTAGCTGGGTGTGAAATGTTTTTCCACGTCGTAGTCCGGCCCCAATGCCGCCCTCACGCCGCTCACAATCATGCGCTTCACCCGCTCGGGTCTGTGCTTTGAGGCCTTGAAGAAAAGCATGCCCATGAGCACGTTTTTCCAGCGCGTCAGCCCATAGGCGAGGTGCGCAGGCAGATGTCGATTGAACCAGTTGGCAACCGGATCGATCGCCGGGCGAGTCAACACATAGGACGGTGAGCGCTGCAGCATCGTCACATGCGCTGCCTTCTCTGCCATGGCGGGAACCAGCGTGATGGCAGTGGCACCACTTCCAATAATGACCACCCGCTTCTGGGCGTAGTCAACATCCGCCGCCCACTTTTGGGGGTGAACCACCTGTCCCTTGAAACCTGCGATACCTGCAAGATCCGGCGTGTAACCCTGCTCGTAGCTGTAGTAGCCGCTGCACACAAAAAAGAAGCCGCAGGTGATGTGAACGGGCGTCTTGCCAGGGCCCTGTTCAAGCTGCAAGGTCCAACGTGCCTCCGGGGTGGACCAGGAGGCCTGTGTTACACGGCTCGAATAGCGAATATGGGGGTTGATTCCTTCGTCGCGTGCCACGTCCCTGATGTAGTTGAGAATGGTGCTGCCGCTGGCAATGGAATGGGTGTCAGTCCAGGGGCGAAAGGCGTATCCCAGCGTGTACATGTCAGAGTCTGATCGAACGCCCGGGTAGCGAAACAGGTCCCAGGTGCCGCCCATGGCCTCGCGGCTTTCCAGAATGATGAAACTCATTTCCGGGCAGTCACGCTTCAGGTGAACGCCTGCCCCAATGCCTGAGAGGCCGGCACCCACAATGACGACGCCAAAGTGTTCCATAGTCATTTCACATAAATCCGGGCCAGACGACCCATGGAAGACCAATAGAAGTCGCGCGCCCATCCGGGACTGGGAAACACCACACCTTGCGTCAAACCACCGCTGCGCACCCGGGCAATCTCCTCGCCCGATTCAATATTGAGCACCACGACCTCTTCGCCATGGCGGCGGTAATCATTGATGACCAGTTCACCCGTGTCCGGATACAAAATCATGTGACTGGCACAACCGAAAGGCGACTTGTGCCACAGCGGCTCCAGGGCGCCAGATGGCGTATTGAATCGCCAAGCCTGCACATGGCGGTTGGCCGAGTCGTAGCCCACAACGATCTGGCGTTTCAGGTCCACCAAAGGCGGATTGGTGATGCTCCCCCCTCGCACGCCACACACTTCCAGCGCCTCATGGTCACTTGCATCGGTCAAGGACACGCGGATCAACCGGTTGGGAGTCGGGCTGACACCCGCCCCAATCATCTTGTTGAAATAACGGTGTTTGCCGTTGTCCATGAACCAGGCATTCTTGCCGTCAAGAACTACGTCCCAGCCGTAGGTTTGCGCCGAAGTTCCGATGTAATCAAGGTGCCACCTGTCGTCAAACACCAGGCAGTGTCGGTCATCGTTCCAGTGGTAGCGAAAGATAGAGCGCAC
>CALRWE010000004.1:0-45773 GCA_943371745.1 Rhodoferax sp. OV413 | reverse complement strand
TCTTGCACCGAAATCACGTCCAGTTGATCCATATGCAACATCCCCTGAACCGCTGCCTCAGCTCCCGCAATGGTGGTGAACGTCGTCACGCGCGCCAACAGGGCAGAGGTCCGGATCTGCCGTGAGTCCGCAATGGCATTGCGACGCTCCTCCAGCGTATTGACCACTAAAGAGATTTCGTTGTTTTTGATCATGTCCACAATGTGCGGCCGGCCTTCGGTCACTTTGTTCACGACGCCGCAGGACACGCCCGCCGCGTTGATCGCAGATGCTGTCCCTTTGGTGGCCACCAGCAGGAAACCCATCTCGGACAAGGCCCTTGCGACCTCAATGGCCCGAGGCTTGTCGCCATTTTTGACCGACACAAAAACTTTGCCAGCGGCCTCACCGGAGGCCTTGAAGGGACGAGGCAGCTTGGTACCGGCGCCGATTTGCGACTTCACAAATGCTTCGCCGAAAGTTTTGCCAACGCCCATCACCTCGCCGGTAGATTTCATCTCAGGCCCCAGAATCGTATCGACACCCGGGAACTTGACAAACGGGAACACCGCCTCCTTGACACTGAAGTAAGGTGGTGTGACCTCGTCTCGAATGCCTTGCGAGGCCAGCGATTGACCCACCATGCAGCGGGCAGCCACCTTGGCCAACTGAATGCCGGTGGCCTTGGACACAAAAGGCACGGTACGGGATGCCCGCGGATTCACCTCAAGAACATAGATGATGTCTTTGCCTTCAATGTTCTGAATGGCAAACTGGACATTCATCAAACCGACCACATTCAGGGCTTGGGCCATGGCCGCCGTCTGTCGTTTGATCTCGGTGACGGTTTCCGGGCTCAGACTGTAAGGGGGGAGCGAACAGGCCGAGTCTCCGCTGTGCACACCCGCTTGTTCGATGTGCTCCATGACACCGCCAATAAAGGTGCTGCCGACCGCAGTGGTTGTCCCTGCGTCGCGGATGCAATCCACATCACATTCAATGGCGTCATTCAGGAAGCGGTCCAGCAACACTGGCGAGTCATGGCTGACCTTGACGGCCTCGCGCATGTAACGCTCCAGATCACGTTGCTCGTGCACGATTTCCATGGCACGGCCGCCCAACACATAGCTGGGGCGCACCACGAGCGGGTAGCCGAGGGCAGCCGCTTTTTCAAGGGCCTCAGGCTCCGTGCGAGCTGTCGCGTTGGGCGGTTGGCGCAAGCCCAATTCATGCAGCAGTTTCTGGAAACGCTCCCGGTCCTCCGCCGCATCAATCATGTCCGGTGAGGTGCCAATGATCGGCACGCCGTTGGCTTCCAGATCAAGCGCCAACTTCAACGGCGTCTGCCCTCCGTACTGCACAATCACGCCGAACGGTTTTTCCTTGTCGACAATCTCCAGCACGTCTTCCAGAGTCAGTGGCTCGAAATACAGGCGATCCGAGGTGTCGTAGTCGGTGGACACGGTCTCGGGGTTGCAGTTGACCATGATGGTCTCGTAACCGTCCTCCCGCATGGCCAGCGCAGCGTGTACACAGCAGTAGTCAAATTCAATGCCTTGGCCAATCCGGTTGGGCCCGCCGCCCAGCACCATGATTTTTTTCTTGGCTGTTGGCTCGGCCTCACACTCGCTGCCGGTATCAAACTCATGCGAAGACTCGTAGGTTGAATACAGGTAAGCCGTATTGGTCGAGAACTCGGCCGCGCAGGTATCCACCCGCTTGTAGACCGGGCGCACGCCCAAGGCGCGGCGCTTCTCGCGAATCGCGGCGTCAGTGGTTTTCAGCTGCTTGGCCAAGCGCCGATCAGAAAAACCTTTTTGCTTGAGTGCGCGCAGAGTGGGCTCGTCAATCGCATCCAGTGTTGTCGTTTCCAGCTCCAACTCGATCTTGACGATTTGCTCGATCTGGACCAAAAACCAGGGGTCAATCTTGGTGAGCGCAAAGACCTCGTCCACGCTCATGCCCATCGCGAATGCATCACCCACATACCAGATGCGCTCAGGGCCCGGTTCGCCCAACTCCTTTTCGAGCACTTCACGGTCCTGGGTTTTCTCATTCATGCCGTCCACGCCGACCTCCAGGCCGCGCAAGGCTTTCTGAAACGACTCCTGGAAGGTGCGCCCCATCGCCATCACCTCACCGACTGACTTCATTTGCGTGGTCAGGCGGCTGTCGGCTGCGGGAAACTTCTCAAACGCGAAACGCGGAATTTTGGTGACCACATAGTCGATGCTGGGCTCAAAGCTGGCGGGCGTCGCACCACCTGTGATGTCATTGCGCAATTCGTCCAGCGTGTAACCGACCGCCAATTTGGCTGCCACCTTGGCAATGGGGAAACCAGTAGCCTTGGAGGCCAGCGCTGAAGAGCGGGACACACGCGGGTTCATCTCGATGACGACCATGCGCCCGTCTTCGGGATTGATGGAGAACTGCACGTTCGACCCACCGGTATCGACGCCAATTTCCCGGAGCACCGCCAATGAAGCATTGCGCAGGATCTGGTATTCCTTGTCGGTCAGCGTTTGCGCCGGTGCCACCGTAATCGAGTCACCGGTGTGCACACCCATGGGATCCAGGTTTTCGATCGAGCAAACAATGATGCAGTTGTCCGCCTTGTCGCGAACCACTTCCATCTCGTACTCTTTCCAGCCAAGCAGTGACTCTTCAATCAACAATTCGTTGGTCGGCGAAGCCTCCAGGCCGCGCTTGCAAATCACTTCGAATTCTTCGGAGTTGTAGGCAATGCCACCACCAGTGCCACCCAGCGTGAAACTGGGGCGGATCACAGTCGGGAAACCCAGCGTCTTTTGGACAGTCCAAGCCTCATCCATCGAATGCGCAATGCCCGAGCGGGCGGACCCCAAACCTATCTTGGTCATGGCATCTTTGAACTTCAGACGGTCCTCGGCCTTGTCAATAGCTTCCGGGGTGGCGCCAATCAGCTCGACGTTGTACTTTTCCAGCACGCCGTGGTGCCACAAATCCAGGGCACAGTTCAGTGCCGTTTGCCCCCCCATGGTGGGCAGAATCGCATCCGGGCGCTCCTTGGCAATGATTTTTTCAACGGTCTGCCAGGTGATGGGCTCAATATAGGTGACATCCGCCGTAGCCGGGTCGGTCATGATCGTGGCTGGATTGCTGTTGATCAGGATGACTTTGTAGCCCTCTTCGCGCAAAGCCTTGCAGGCCTGCACGCCTGAATAATCGAACTCGCAAGCCTGGCCGATGATGATGGGGCCGGCACCAATGATGAGGATGGATTTAAGGTCGGTGCGCTTAGGCATTTTTGCGGGTCTCCATCAACGCGGTGAAGCGGTCAAACAGGTAGGCGATATCGTGCGGCCCGGGCGAGGCCTCGGGATGCCCCTGAAAACAAAATGCAGGCTTGTCAGTCCGCGCCAGTCCCTGCAAGGTCCCGTCAAACAAGCTGACATGCGTAGCACGCAAATTGGCAGGCAGCGTTTTTTCATCTACGGCAAAACCGTGGTTCTGGCTGGTGATACTGACGCGGCCGTTGTCGAGATCTTTGACCGGATGGTTGGCACCGTGGTGACCAAACTTCATCTTGAAGGTCCTGGCGCCGCTTGCCAGCGCCATGATTTGGTGGCCCAGGCAAATACCAAAGGTCGGAATGCCGGTCTCAATCAACTCGGCGGCGGCCGCAATGGCGTAGTCACAAGGCTGGGGATCCCCCGGGCCGTTGCTCAGGAACACGCCATCAGGTTGGTACCTGAGGACATCGGCAGCAGGGGTCTGCGCCGGCACCACAGTGACGCGGCAGCCGCGCTCAGCCAGCATGCGCAAAATATTGAACTTGACGCCAAAATCGTAGGCCACCACATGAAACCGGGGCTGGGTTTGTTCGCCGTAACCCGGCTTGCCATCAAGCTGGGGGTGCGACAACTGCCACTCGGTCTGAGTCCACTCATAGACGGCCTTCGCCGAAACCACCTTGGCAAGATCTGCACCGGCCATGGCGGGCGCACCTTTGGCCAACGCTACGGCTTGGTCAACCGATGATTGGGTCACCGATTGACCCGCAACCAAAGCGAGAATGCAGCCGCTCTGTGCACCCTGGGTACGCAAGTGGCGTGTGAGCTGCCGGGTGTCTATATTGGCAATCGCGACGGTATTCTCTTGCAACAGGTACTGCGACAAGCTCATGTCCGCACGGAAATTGGACATCACCAGTGGCAGGTCCTTGATGATGAGTCCAGCGGCATGCACACGGGCTGCCTCAATATCCTGGACATTGACGCCGTAATTGCCGATGTGAGGGTAGGTGAGTGTGACGATTTGCTGGCAGTAGCTCGGGTCTGTCAGGATTTCCTGGTAGCCGGACATCGCGGTGTTGAACACCACTTCTCCGGCAGTAGAGCCGGGGGCTCCAATGGAATTTCCAACAAACACCGTGCCGTCTGCGAGCGCCAATATGGCGGGGGGAAACGATCCCTGTAAAGACAAAAGCACTGGGTTCTCCGGATGGGGTTTTCGGGTACGCCCAGCCGCACCCAAGAGACAACTCTTGGCTGGCTATTGACAGGGAATTGGCTTGGGGTTGCGCTAGGCGTACAGGATGCGGTGAAGCGCCCTATTATAGCGGCCGCGTCATGACCGAACTGGCATGCAAACAAATGGCGGCGGCGGCGGCGACGTTCAGAGACTCCTCCCCGCCAGGCTGGTCAATGCGAACCTGCCACTTTGCCAGAGCTTCAAGCTCGGGACTGACGCCCTGCCCTTCGTGACCCAATGCCCAGGCACAAGGGTTGGGCAATCCTGCATGATCAAAGCCATAGTTCAGACAGGTACCGTGGTGCGAACTGGTGACCACAATGGGCACGCCCAGCATCGCCAAGTCGCCCAAATGCGTCCCTTCAATCAAGTGCAGGCCCCAATGGGCGCCCATGCCGGCGCGCAAGACTTTGGGGCTCCAGAGCGCCGCAGTGCCCTTGAGGGCAATGATCTGCCTGAAGCCGAATGCCGAGGCACTGCGCAAAATGGAGCCCACATTGCCCGCATCTTGAACACGGTCCAGGATGACAGAAGCCACCTGGGGCTCCAAAGCGAGCGGGGGGGGTAATTCAAAGACAAAACCCATGCTGGCCGGCGACTCCAAGCCACTGATCTCGTCGTACAGAGCGTCCTTGATTACTATATTTTTTGTAGCTGCACGAGAATACTGTTCGCCGGCCAGAGGCCAAAAAGATGCTTTAAAAACGCCCAGAACAGGCTTTTTTCCCCGGGCCAGTGCTGCACGGCACAAGTGGTCTCCTTCCACCCAAAAACGCCCCTGCTTTCGGTACGCCGTGCTGTCCCTGGAAAGCCGCCTCAAATCCTTGAGCAACACATTGTCACGTGACGTGACCTCCTGGTAGGTCGGAGGGTTCATTGCATGGCCTTGTTCAACACATCGGTCACCGGGCGGAATGACTTGCGGTGTTGCTCACAGGCGCCATGCTCCTGCAGCGCGGCCAGATGCACGGCCGTACCGTAACCCTTGTGCCGGGCAAAGCCGTAATGCGGATATTGCTGATCCATGTCGGCACACAGGCGGTCACGGTGGACTTTGGCAAGAATGGAAGCTGCCGAGATGGCGGGCACCAATGAGTCGCCCTTGACAATAGCCTCCGCCTGAATTCGCAGCACCGGGAGACGGTTGCCATCGACCAGCACCCGGATGGGCTTGAGCCGCAATCCCTCTACCGCCCGGCGCATGGCAAGCAGGGTGGCCTGCAAAATATTGAGTTGGTCGATTTCCTCCACGCTGGCCAAGGCGATGGAACAACACAAGGCTTTGGCGCGGATTTCATCAAACAAGGCGTCACGGCGCGAAGCCGTCAGCTTCTTGGAATCGGCCAATCCTTTGATCGGATGCAAATCATCCAGGATCACGGCAGCGGCGACCACAGGACCAGCGAGGGGGCCACGGCCAGCCTCATCCACGCCTGCAACCAAACCGGGAATGTCCCAGCGCAAAGCCGCTTGTTGCATGGCGGTTTTAGTCAGGGCGGCTTGTTCAGCCTTGGAGTACTTGCTGGATCGCATGGGCGGCAATTCGGGGAGTGTCGCGTTGCAGCTGTGTGTGCAATGCGGTGAATGTTTGTTGTAAGGCCACTATTTTCTCAGGTGTCACATCCATGGCATCAAGCCATCGCAGCACCTCGTCTGCCAAGGCTTGGGGCGTTGCGGCGTCTTGCAGCAATTCAGGCACAACGAAGTCACGGCAAAGGATATTTGGCAACCCCACCCATGGCTGCAACTGTTTTCGGCGCATGATTTGCCAAGACAGCCAACTCATGTGATAAGCGATGACCATGGGGCGCTTGAACAAGGCAGCCTCCAGCGTGGCGGTGCCACTGGCGATCAACGTCACATCACAGGCAGCCAATATTGTGTGGGATTGCCCTTCCACAATCCGCAACCGACTCACCAGCCCACTGGCTTTGGCAGCCGCCTCAATCATGGCTTTCAAGGCCGGCACCGCCGGTACCATGAACTGAAGGGAAGGACGGGCTTTTTGCATCAGCACAGCAGCTTGAAAGAACCGCAACGCGAGGTGTTGAATTTCGGACTTTCGGCTGCCCGGCAACAGGGCCACGACTTCATCGTCTTCACTTAGGCCCAATGCTCTTCGGGCTCCCGAGCGATCTGGCACCAAGGGAATGATGTTGGCTAACGGATGCCCGACATAAGTCGCTTGAATGCCGTGCTGGGCCAACAATGCAGGCTCAAAGGGAAATATGCACAGCACGTGGTCCACACTTCGGCGGATTTTCTCAACCCGTTCGGGGCGCCAGGCCCAGATCGAGGGCGAGACAAAATGAATGGTCCTGATGCCTTTGGATCTGAGAGAGGCCTCAAGGTCCAGATTGAAATCCGGTGCATCGACACCGATGAAAACATCTGGTGGGTGCTGCAACAGCCTATGCTTGAGTTGTGTGCGAATGCCGACTATTTCACGGTATCGGCGCAAGACCTCCCAGCCATAGCCGTGAACCGACAGTTTGTGGTGCGGCCACCATGTATCAAAACCCCGTGAACGCATCTGAGGGCCGCCGATCCCGACTGCCTGCAGATCCGGCCAGCGCGCCACCAAGCCATCAAGCAACAAGCCCGCCAGCAAGTCCCCTGACGCTTCACCCGCCACCATCGCAACACTGAACGAGCCGTCAGTCGGAGAATTCAACGCACGATTCCGCGCTGCGGGGAAGAATGCTCCAGAAAAGAAAGCATCATCGCAATGTCTACTGAGGATTCAGGGTGCTCTTCAACCAACTGCCCAATGCGCCCACGGGCGGCCTGAAGAGTCAAGTCATCACGGTAAAGGGCCCTGTGCATGGCCTTCACAACAGAGATGCGGTCTGGCGAGAACCCCCGCCGCCGCAGACCCTCATAGTTCATGGAACGAGCCTGCGCAGGCTGTCCCTGGCACATGACGTAAGGTGGCAAATCAGCAAACAAGAGGGTACACATCGCCGTCATACTGTGAGCGCCGATTTTCACGAACTGGTGGACCACCGTGAAACCGCCCAAAATAACCCAATCACCCACTTCCACATGTCCCGCTAACTGCGAGTTGTTCGCAAAAATGGTGTTGTTACCCACAACGCAATCGTGCGCCAGGTGCACGTAAGCCATGAGCCAGTTGTCATCACCTACTTGGGTGACGCCGGTTCCCCCGGGTGAACCTATGTTGAAAGTGCAAAACTCCCGAATCGTGTTGCGGTCCCCGATGATCAGCTCGCAAGGTTCTCCCGCGTATTTTTTATCCTGTGGGATTGCCCCCAAGGAGGCGAACTGGAAAATACGGTTGTCGCGTCCGATGGTCGTGTGACCCTCCAGGACGCAATGGGGCCCAATGGTCGTTCCAGCCCCAACTTTCACATGTGGACCAATGAGCGTGTAAGCCCCTACCGAGACGCTGCTGTCAAGTTCCGCAGCAGGATCAACAATGGCGGTGGAATGGACAAGTGTCACCCAGACTCCTTCAGGTAATCGCGCGCATTGCGCAGGTCAACTCAGCCTCAACAGTCAACTCGCCGCCTACCAGTGCGCGCGCCTTGAATTTGAAAATACCAGCTTTCATTCGCAACAACTCAACCTCAAGTATCAACTGGTCCCCCGGTTCGACCGGACGCTTGAAACGCGCGCCGTCGATCCCTGCAAAATAATAGACCATTTCATCGCTAGGCGAAGAACCCAAGGTGTCAAAGGCCAATAGAGCGGCCGCCTGCGCGAGCGCCTCCAGCATCAACACGCCGGGCATCACGGGCCGGTGAGGAAAATGACCTTGGAAAAATGGCTCATTGATCGTTACATTTTTCAACGCCTTGATACTTTTGCCTTTTTCGATGGAAAGTACCCGATCCACCAACAAGAATGGATAGCGATGTGGCAGTTGTTTAAGTATTTGGTGAATGTCCATCATTTTTTAAATCTTGGTTGGAGGGGACTAGATCAGAGAAACAGCCCGCGCTGTCTCGCACTCTTTATGTCTTTGAATCACGCTCCAGCGCCCGGATGCGCTCGCGCAGGCGATGCAATTGTTTGAGCGATGCTGCATTTTTTTCCCACTCGGCGTTGTCGTCAATCGGGAACATGCCAGTGTAATGTCCTGGCTTCTGAATCGACCGGGTGACGACTGTCGCTGCAGAGATGTTGATGTGATCACCCAGCACCAGATGACCCAAAACAATTGCTCCGCCTCCGATGGTGCAATGAGCACCTATCGTCGCGCTGCCAGCCACACCAACGCACCCCGCCAGCGCGGTGTGCTTTCCAATACGCACGTTATGGCCAATTTGAATCAGGTTGTCGAGCTTCACACCATCTTCAATTACCGTGTCCTGGAGGGCCCCACGGTCGATACAGGTATTGGCTCCAATCTCAACATCATTCCCAATGCGTACAGCGCCCAGTTGTTCGATTTTCTCCCAAGTGCCCTCCTTGGGCGCAAACCCGAACCCGTCAGCGCCGATGACCACACCAGAATGGAGCAGACACCGCTCGCCGATCACACAATTCTCACTGACCGTGACACGTGACTTGAGCACGGTGTGGGCGCCAATGCAGGCACCCGACTCAATAACGCACAAGGCGCCAACTTGAGCCGTGGGATGAATGAAGGCACCGGATTCAACCACTGCGCTGGGGTGCAACCGGGGTCGAACAATCTGGGGGAGATGCTGCTTCCAGACCTGGGTGACCCGAGCGAAATAGAGGTAGGGCTGCTCGGTCACGATGCAGGCCCCACGCAACACCGCTTGTGCCTGCATGTCGGGACCCACAATGACGCAGCCTGCCTTGGTTGAAGCCAGCTGGGACGCGTAGCGGGGGTGACTTAAGAAACTTAACTGACTTGGACCAGCAGCCTCCAGGGACGCCAAGCCTTCGATCTCGAACTCAGCCTCGCCATACAACTCACCGCCCAATAGCGAAACAATCGAACCCAGATTCAAGCTCACACGCAGCTCGGCTCAAATCAGCCTATTTGGCACCGGCCGCGTTCAATACTTTGAGTACTTTGTCGGTGATGTCGTGCTTCGGATTGACGTAGACCGCCTCTTGCAGAATCATGTCGTAACGCTCGGCCTCCGCCACCTGTTTGACAACCTTGTTGGCGCGTTCCAGTACAAGTTGCAATTCTTCATTCTTTCGCGCATTGAGATCTTCCTGAAATTCACGTCGTTTGCGCTGGAAATCACGATCCTGATCGACAAGCTGCTTTTGGCGAGCGACCCGTTGCGCCTCAGTCAGTGTTGGCGCTTCACGCTCAAACTTGTCCGACAAAGTTTTCAAGCCTGCTCCTTGATCGAGCAATTCTTTCTCTCGCTTGGAGAATTCCTGCTCCAGCTTGATTTGTGCCGCCTTGGCCGTGCCGGCCTCTTTAAAAATCCGGTCGGTACTGACAAACCCGATGCGGAACTCCTGAGCGTGTGCTGATATCAGCAGACCACCCAACACCACTGAGGCAAAGAATCGGCTAAAGATATTTTTCATTAAAAATTGGTTCCGATCTGAAATTGCACTGACTGAATTTTATCGCCATCGTATTTTTTGATGGGCTTTGCAAAGGCCAGACGCAAAGGACCGACCGGTGATATCCAACTTACACCCACGCCGACAGAGGAGCGCAGGCTGTTCGCGTTGGCATTGGCAGCCAAGCCCCGATCCGGACCGCTCACGCTACCCACGTCAAGAAACCCATACAACCGAAGGCTGCGGTCATTGCCTGCGCCAGGAAACGGAGTCAACAGCTCTGCATTCAAATTCATCTTGCGAGTGCCGCCTACCACCGAACCACCGGAATCACGAGGTCCCAGGCTGGCTTGCTCAAAACCTCTGACGGAACCCAATCCACCACCGAAAAAGTTCTTGAACACAGGGAATGCGCCACCGCCCGATGCCACACCGACACCCACATCCGCGTTGAAGGCCGCAGTGAACTGCTTGCTGAGGGCAATGTACTCTTGATATTGGTAGGTAGCCCGCAAATACCTGGCGTCTCCAGCAACAGACCATTCGGCATTGGCGCGTTGGTAGCGCCCTGAAGTGGGCGCCATCGCGCTGTCACGTCCGTCACGTCCCCAGCCAATTGTCAACGGAACAGAAGTGCTGTTGAAGCCATATTCATTGGCGTATTCGAGGTAGGCGGCTGGCAAAAGCGTTCCAGACACAATGGCGGTTCTCTCCAGGCCTGCTCCAAAATAAACTGTATCGATGTCGGTGAAAGGCACACCAAAGCGAAGGCTTCCACCAGACGTTACCAGCTTGTAAAAACTGGGATCTTCATAAGGGCTGCTTGACTTATGGAAGACATCGATTGTCCGGGAAACACCGTCTGCAGTGAAATATGGATCGGTGGTGTTGAAAACCGCCACTCGATTGATCTTGCTGGTGTTGAGTTGCACGCCGAGAGAGTTCCCCGATCCGAAGGCATTTTCCTGTTTGAGTCCAAACGACAGCCCCAGACCCTCGCTGCTTGAAAAACCCGCACCGAGACTCAAACTGCCTGTTGGTTTTTCAGCCACGGTGATCGTCAAGTCCACCTGATCAGGCGAACCGGGCACCTCTTGGGTTTCAATACCGACTTCACTGAAGTAACCCAGCCTGTCGACCCGATCCCGCGACGACCGTATTTTCCCGCCGTCATACCATGAGGCCTCTAACTGCCTGAATTCACGGCGCACGACGACATCCCGGGTTCGGCTGTTTCCGGCAACATTGATTTTCCGGACATAGGCGCGCCGCGATGGATCAGCCTGCAGTACCAAAGCAACCCGATTGTTGGCGCGGTCAATTTCCGGACGAGCTTCGACACGAGCAAATGCAAACCCAAAGTTACCGAAGTAATCGACGAACGACTTTGTGGTCTGAGCCACCTCGGTGGCGTTGTAGGATTGGCCAGGCCTGATCGTCACCAGTGACTTGAACTCATCGTCCTTGCCCAGAAAATTGCCTTCCAGTTTGACGCTGCTGACGACAAAACGCTCACCCTCAGTCACGTTGATCGTGATCGAGACATCGGTCTTGTTGGGCAAAATAGCGACCTGCGTTGAATCAACCTTGAACTCCAGGTAGCCCCGCGACAAGTAGTAAGCCTTGAGCGTCTCAATATCCGCGTTGAGCTTGGCGCGCGAATAGCGGTCGGATTTGGTGTACCAACTCAGCCAGCCGCCCGTATCGAGATCAAACAGGCCACGCAAGGTTGACTCACCAAAGGCCTGGTTACCGACCACACGGATCTCACTGATCTTGGCTGGTGCGCCCTCGATCACGGTGAAGGTCAAATTCACCCGATTGCGATCAATGGGCGTCACCGTCGTCACCACCTCGGCGGCGTACAGGCTGCGGTTGATATATTGGCGCTTGAGCTCCTGCTCAGCTCGGTCAAGTTGCGCCTTGTCGAACGGCCGGCCATCCGCTAGGCCCACGTCACGCAAAGCCTTTTTCAAAATATCCTTGTCGAACTCCTTGGTGCCCACGAAATCAATGTCCGCGATGTTGGGACGCTCTTCAACCACGATCACCACCACATCGCCATTGACTTCAATTCTCACGTCTTTGAACAGGCCCAGCCCGAAGAGGGCTCGAATGGCAGCAGAACCTTTTTCGTCATCGTAAACATCACCCACGCGAACCGGCATCGACACGAACACCGTCCCAGGCTCCACGCGCTGCAGACCTTCAATGCGGATATCTCGCACAGTGAAGGGAGTGACCGCCCAAGCCGAGCTGGCCATGAGGACCATCGAGGCCACGGCGGCACTGGCGCGCCATTGAGTTTGATTGAATTGCATTTTTAAAATTGAAGAAGTCAAATCAGAGCCATTTGAAGCGCTGATCAGTTAACCAAGTAGGCGGGTGATGTCGTTAAACAGGGCAATAGACATCATCAGAAACAGAACGCCAATTCCGCCTCTTTGCAGACGCTCCATCCATACCTCGGGGACAGGTTTGCCAACAATTCCCTCCCAAAGATAATACATCAGGTGCCCACCGTCCAAAACGGGCAGGGGAAGCAGGTTCAAGACACCCAAGCTGACACTGATCAAGGCGAGGAACAGCAGATATTGCGTCAAACCGAGGCCGGCTGACTTGCCCGCGTAATCTGCAATCGTCAATGGCCCGCTGAGATTTTTCAAAGAGGCTTCGCCAATGATCATCTTGCCCAACATCCTGAGGGTCAATACCGATACCTCCCAGGTCCGGGACACACCCAGCCACAGCCCCTCTGTGAGGCCGTATCTCACCAGGACTGACTCCGGTATGGCACCCACAAAGGCACCAATTTTCCCGATTCTTGACTCGCCTTCCTGGCGGATGTCTGGCTTCACCGTCACGAATTGGGTCGCACCGGCGCGCTCGATCTTCCAGGTGGTCACAGAGGGCTCTCCATTGGAACCGGACGCCCTGATCATCTGGCGCAATTGCTGCCCATCCACCACGGGGACAGAGTCGATCTGCAGCACCAAATCGTTTTCTTTCAAACCGGCTCGGTCTGCAGCGTCGCCCGGGCTTACTGCGCCAATGACGGGACGGGTGAAAGGGCCGACGATACCAATTCTCCTGAATAGCTCAGCGTCTGCGTCCCTGGCATCCAGGTCACTCAACTTGAGGGCAACCAAAGCACCATTTTTATCTGGCGGACGGCTGATCTCAAGCTGAACGTCATGTCCTTCCAGCGCACCTCGGGTCAAAAACCAGCGCAGATCATCAAATGATTCAATAACTTGCAGCTCCTCCCCCTCCAACGCAGCGCGATCAACCCGCTCTGCACCCACCAGACCGGCTCTGGCGGCAACTGATCCGATATCCGGGCTGGCCAGAATTGCGGAGGCATGCTGCACACCGCTCCAATTGACGACGGAGTAAAGCAAAACAGCCAGTAGCAAATTGGCAACCGGTCCGGCCAAAACTATCGCGACCCTGGAGCGCAAGGGCTGGGTGTTGAAAGCCTGATGCCGCTCGCTCTGCTCAACCGGCGCCTCACGTTCGTCAAGCATCTTCACATAGCCGCCCAACGGCAGCGCGCTGATAGAGAACTCTGTCGGCGAACCCTTGGGCTGCCACCGGTACAACACTTTTCCAAACCCGATAGAAAAACGAAGCACCTTCACGCCACAGGCGACCGCTACCCGGTAGTGCCCGTACTCATGGACAGCTACCAGCAGCCCGAGGGCGAGCGCGAAGGCCAAGATAGTCAGCATGATTTCCGGATTAGTTCGGGTTACCGCCCCAATCGATGGGCGATCGCACCGGCGGCTCGGCGCGATAAATCATCCAAAGCCAGAAGATCTGCCAAGGATTCCGGACTGCTGGATACAACGGCATCAAGCGTGTCGAGATTGACCGCATGAATCTGGTCAAAACGCAGGGCTCCGTCAAGAAATGCCGCAACCGCCACCTCGTTGGCTGCATTTAACACGGCAGTTGAACCAGAAGGCCCTTTCAGTACCGACCACGCCAGGGTCAACCCAGGAAAACGTTCCGCATGCCCATGAGAGTCCAGCGACTCAAAGGTCATGTCGGCCATGGCACCAAAATTCAAGGCCGTGGCACCCGACACCATACGACTCGGCCACGACAGGCCATAGGCGATGGGCACTTTCATGTCCGGCGTGCCGAGTTGCGCCACCACCGAGTTGTCTTTGTACTGCACCATGGAATGAATCACGCTCTGGGGGTGAATGACGACCTCGATCTGCTCCGGGGTGACGCCAAAAAGGTGCCTCGCTTCAATCACTTCAAGCGCCTTGTTCATCATGGTGGCAGAGTCAACAGAGATCTTCCGTCCCATCACCCAATTGGGGTGAGCGCAAGCTTGTGCAGGGGTCACCTCCCGCAATGTGTGGAGTGCGCGTTGACGAAAAGGACCACCAGAGGCGGTGAGGATGATCTTGTCGATTTGAGCCGCCCAGGTGGCCTCATCAGCGGGCAATGACTGAAAAATAGCCGAGTGCTCGCTGTCAATCGGGAGCAACTTCGCGCCCCCTTTGGCAACGGCGCGCATGAAGAAATCACCACCAACTACCAACGCCTCTTTATTGGCCAACAACAGCCGCTTCCCGGACAATGCAGCTCCCAGGCAAGAAGCCAGGCCTGCGGCGCCAACAATGGCGGCCATGACCGTATCGACCAACTCATGGGAGGCGATCATCGTGATGGCCTCTTCACCCCAAAGCACTCGTGTCCTCAGATTGAGTTCACGGCACTTTTGCTCCAGTATCCGCCCATGGACCTCACTGGCCATGACCGCATAAGAAGGCTTGAACTGGACGCATTGCTGCAGCATCGAGTCAACCCGGGTTGACGCACTCAATGCAAAAACCGTGAAGCGCTCAGGATGACGCGAAATCACATCAAGCGTACTGACGCCAACAGAACCAGTCGACCCCAATATAGCAACGCGTTGTGCTGTTGGGAAAGTCAGGTCATTCATAAGATGTTTAGCAAGGAGTAGAGCATCATGGCCAGCGGCAGGGTGGGAAGCAAGGCATCGACCCGATCCAGAATACCGCCGTGACCTGGCAAGAGGCCGCTGCTATCCTTGACGCCTGCACTGCGTTTGACCAAGGACTCGAACAGGTCACCCACAACGCTCATGGAGGCCATGAATATGGCGGCAATAAAGAGTAACCAGGCGCCTTTGGCACCAAGGTTGCTGTAGAGACTCGGGATAGCGGCCAGCAACTTGGAGTCTGCCCATCGCCAAACAAAGGCGAGAACAACAACGCCCGCCATTCCACCCCAAACGCCCTCCCAACTTTTCCCGGGACTGATGCTTGGTGCCAGTTTGGTGTGGGTAAAACGCCCACCCAAGGCCCTGCCCGCGAAATAAGCAAAGATGTCGGCGACCCACACCAGCACCAAAATGGACATTAAAAAATTGATGCCAATCACCCTGGCCTGCGCAACAGCCAGCCAAGCCAGCCAGAGCGCAAACAGCCCCGACAAAAGCCTGAGAGCCCGCGGGTAGCCGGACCAGGCTGATACACCCGCACGCAACAACCAGGCGCCTGCCAATACCCAGATCGCACCAGCGAAAATCCACAACAAACCGAGCGAGCGCTCCAGCAGGCCGAACCACCAGGTCGCCGCGCATGCGAGTGCGCAGACTCCACCCCAAACGAGTGACATCACTTGGCCAGACCCGTTGAGCCGACTCCACTCCCACGCACCAGCCGAAATCATGATCAGGGCCAATGCGACAAGAGGCCATGGCGAAACGTAAAACAGGGCTGGCAACAAAACAAGCAGCAATATCAGGGCCGTTATGACACGTTGTTTCAGCATAGTTTCCTTTCGCGCCACAACCTAGCGCAGCGAGCCCTGTTGCTCAAGTTGCTCGGATGTCTTTCCAAACCGTCTCTCTCGCTGCTGATAAACGGCAATGGCCTGATCCAGCGATGCCTCATCAAATTCGGGCCAAAGATCGTCACAGAAATAGAACTCCGAGTAAGCCGACTGCCAAAGCAGGAAGTTGCTGACCCGCAACTCACCACCCGTCCGAATCACCAAATCCGGGTCTCGCACATGGCGCAGGGCCATGAACCGGTTCAGATTCGCTTCGGTGATGGGTTGCCCCTGGCCAGCCAATTGGGCTGCAGCCTGAACAATATCCCACCGACCCCCATAGTTGAAGCAGACGTTCAGAATCAAACGGGAATTAGCTGCGGTCGCGCGCTCTGCCTGCTCAATGCCATGCGCGACGTTTACAGACAAACCGGCGCGTTCACCGGCAAAGTGCAATTGCACGCCATCGGCGTTGAGTTGCGGGACTTCCCGGATCAAGGCCTTGGCAAAAAGATCCATCAAACCAGACACCTCCTCCGCGGGCCGGCTCCAGTTTTCCGAAGAGAACGCGAACACAGTCAAGACGCTGACGCCCCGTTGGGCACAGGCCTTGACGCAACGCCTGAGCGAATCAAGGCCTTGCTTGTGACCGGCGACACGGGGCAAAAAACGCCTCGTGGCCCAACGCCCGTTACCGTCCATCACGATGGCAATATGATGAGGCACAGCGCTCATGCCAAATGGCACCCGAGGTACGGCGCTGAATCGGCATCAGGGTGCCCGAAACAGGACTCAGCGCACGAATTGACCAACGTGGCGACAGGCACCTAGACCGCCATGATGTCCTGCTCTTTGGCAGCTACCAACTGATCAATGGAGATGATGTGTCGATCCGTGGTCTTCTGGATATCTGCCTCGGATCGTTTCTGATCATCCTCGGAGGCCAGCTTATCCTTCACCGCTTTTTTGACCGCTTCGTTGGCATCACGGCGCAGGTTGCGCACGGCCACCTTGGCGCTCTCACCTTCATTGCGGACGACTTTGGTGAGTTCTTTGCGACGCTCTTCCGACATGGCTGGCATGGGCACCCGAATCAAATCACCCATGGACGAGGGATTGAGGCCCAGGTCGCTGTCGCGGATCGCTTTTTCAATCTTGGCGCCCATTCCCTTTTCCCAGGGTTGAACACTGATGGTCCGGGCATCCAGCAAGGACACGTTGGCCACCTGACTGATTGGTACCATCGAGCCGTAGTAGTCCACATGGACTGAATCCAGCAAAGCGGGATTTGCACGGCCAGTGCGGATCTTGGTGAGGTTATTTTTGAAAGCGGCGATGGATTGGTCCATCTTGACTTCCAGCGTGGTCTTGATATCGGCAATTGGCATGTTTTTCTCCTCGCTCGGCTGTTCAAAGGGCGCCAAGCACTCCGTTGAATTTTGACATATCAGGCGTAAACCAGCGTGCCTTCATCTTCGCCCATGACCACGCGGCGCAAGGCGCCGTGCTTGAAGATGGAAAACACCTTAACAGGCAGCTTTTGATCCCGGCACAAGGCAAATGCGGTGGCATCCATGATGCCCAGATTCTGGGCCATGGCCTCATCAAACGAAATTTTGCTGTAACGGGTTGCAAGCGGGTTGGTCTTGGGGTCTTCTGAATAGACGCCGTCCACCTTGGTGGCCTTCAAGACAATCTGCGCGCCGATCTCTGCGCCGCGCAGTGCCGCTGCGGTATCGGTTGTAAAAAACGGATTGCCGGTGCCTGCGGCGAAAATAACCACTTTACCCTCCTCCAGGTATTGCAGGGCTTTGGGCCTGACGTAGGGCTCGACGACTTGCTCAATTGCAATCGCAGACATCACGCGCGCGGTCAGGCCAGCCTTGTTCATCGTGTCACCCAGGGCCAGCGCGTTCATCACGGTGGCCAGCATGCCCATGTAATCGGCCGTGGCGCGATCCATACCGACCGATCCGCCCGCGACACCGCGAAAAATATTCCCCCCGCCAATGACCACCGCCACCTCGACACCGAGGCGAGTAATCTCGGCCACTTCATCGACCATTCGGACGATGGTGTCCCGATTGATGCCGAACTGGTCATCCCCCATCAAGGCCTCACCTGACAGCTTGAGCAAAATGCGCTTGTAGGCTGGGTTGGCGACGGTCATGATGGACTCCTGAAGGGTGGGGGTGATTGCGGGGATAGCGCCAAATTCAAGCCAAAATTTTTGAGTTGAATCTGGTGGGGTTCAAAGCGGCTTTGGAAGACCGGACTTCGATCAGCTCGCCTGTTGGGCAGCAGCCACTTGGGCTGCAACCTCGGCAGCGAAATCGTCGACTTTCTTTTCGATGCCTTCGCCAACCACGTACAAAGTGAAAGATTTCACGGTTGTACCCGTTGCCTTGAGCATTTGCTCGACAGTCAGCTTGTCGTTCTTGACAAACGATTGGTTGAACAAAGACACCTCTTTAAGAAATTTCTGAACGCCACCTTCAATGCGCTTGGCAACGATCTCTTCCGATTGAACTGGCTTACCAGCGGCAGTCGCGACCGAAGCGTCCTCTGCCGCCTTGGCAGCAGCAACTGAACGCTCCCGGGCAACCAATTCAGCAGGCACATCCGCACTGGACAAAGCCACTGGCTTCATCGCCGCAACGTGCATTGCAACATCCTTGGCGGCTGTCTCGTCGCCCTCAAACTCCACCATGACGCCAATGCGCGTTCCATGCAGATAAGCGGCAACCTTGGCGGCAGATGCAAAGCGCTTGAACCGACGGAAGCTCATGTTCTCGCCGATCTTGCCAATCAGACCCTTGCGCACATCTTCGAGCGTCGGGCCAAAACCGTCTTGCGCGTAGGGCAAAGCACCCATGGCTGCCACATCAGCCGGATTTTGCTTGGCGATCAGCTCGACGGCTGCATTGGCCAAGGCCAAAAAGCTGTCGTTTTTGGTGACAAAGTCAGTTTCGCAGTTGACTTCAAGCAACGCGCCAACATTGCCATCAATGAAGCTGGTTACAACACCTTCAGCCGTGATGCGGCTGGCGGCTTTGCCAGCCTTACTACCCAGTTTGACACGCAACAACTCTTCAGCTTTGGCCATATCGCCTTCAGCCTCGGTCAATGCACGCTTGCACTCCATCATGGGTGCGTCAGTTTTGCCACGCAGTTCAGCAACCATGCTCGCAGTAATTGCAGCCATATTGATTCTCCGTACTCAGTTCAGAAATTTAAAAAAGGGAGTAAAAAAAGGGGGCACAAGAGCCCCCTTATCTAGGGTCAGGGACAACTCAGGCAGCAGCCTCGTTCACCTCAACAAACTCGTCAGCGTTCTCGGCAACCATGGCCTTCACAACATCGTCAGTCATGTTGGAGCGGCCGTCGATGATCGCGTCAGCAATGCCGCGAGCGTACAAGACCACGGCCTTGGACGAATCGTCGTTACCAGGAATGACATAGTCAATACCTTCGGGTGAGTGGTTGGTATCAACCACTGCGATCAGGGGGATGCCGAGTTTTTTGGCTTCAGCGATGGCGATTTTGTGGAAGCCCACGTCAATCACAAAAATCGCATCTGGCAGAACCGTCATGTCCTGGATACCGCCAATGTCGCGCTCCAGCTTGGCGATTTCGCGGGCAAACATCAATTGCTCTTTTTTGCTCAGGCTATCCAAACCAGCTTCTTGCTGGATTTTCATGTCCTTGAGGCGTTTGATCGATGTCTTGACCGTCTTGAAATTGGTCAACATGCCGCCAAGCCAGCGCTGGTCGACATAAGGAACACCCGCGCGTTGTGCTTCTTCGGCCACAGTCTCACGGGCCTGGCGTTTGGTGCCGACCATCAGGACGGTGCCACGCTTGGCAGAGATTTGGCGCACAAACTTGGCGGCCTCCTGGAACATCGGCAGCGATTTTTCCAGGTTGATGATGTGAATCTTGTTGCGATGGCCGAAGATGAACGGGGCCATCTTGGGGTTCCAGAAGCGGGTTTGGTGGCCGAAATGGACACCGGCTTCCAGCATTTCGCGCATGGTTACTGACATGTTTAACTCCAAAGGTTAGGTCTAAAATCCAGTTCGTTTTTGCATCTGCCCGAGGCAAATGTGATTTTTGCCCCAAACGAACGCAACACCTTGATGAAACTGGTTTGCTGATGTGTTTGCCAAACAGCACTGGGCCGCTCAGCAAAGCCTTTAGAGTATAACCTGCGATCTCATGCACCCCGACCTCCTCACCACGCTACAGCTTTTGCGCACCGGCCAAACGCAACTCCAGGCCACCATTGAGCACGCCATTTTTGTGGCGCAATCCAACCGCTGCGACCATGTCTTTCTGGAGACTCACTTTGAAGACGCTCGTAGGCTGGCTCTATCGCCAGATATCCACAGGACGGTGCTGGGTGGACTGACAGTATCCATCAAGGACCTCTTCGACGTTGCGGGACATGCCACTCGCGGCGGATCACGGGCCTTGGATGGAGCCGCCCCGGCAGTACAGGACTGCGTTGCCGTGACCCGACTCAAGCGGGCAGGAGCCGCTTTGATTGGACGCACCAACATGGTGGAATTTGCGTTCTCTGGCGTGGGCATCAACCCTCACTTTGGCACACCCGCGAACGCCTGTTCGGTAGAGCAGGCGCTTATTCCTGGCGGATCTTCATCGGGCGCGGCCGTGTCGGTGGCCACGGGCGCGGCCTACATCGGGCTAGGGTCGGATACCGGCGGGTCCATCCGCATTCCAGCGGCACTCAACGGGATTGTGGGCTTTAAAAATACGGCCCGGCTGGTGCCTACGGTTGGCGCGTTGCCACTCTCCAGCACACTGGATACCGTTTGCGCCCTCACCCGCTCAGTGCCTGACGCCATCCTGGCCCATGAGATTCTGGCCCAACGACGCGTCACCCGCAGCTCAGCCCCCCTGAGCGCCTACCGCCTGGGCGTTCCGACCGCATTGATGCTTGACGAGCTGGATCCCACAGTGTCACGCGCCTGGCAGCGTACCCTCAGCACCCTGCGTCGGGAAGGGGCACGACTGGAAGAAATAGTGCTGCCCGAGCTCCATGAATTGCAGCCCATGCAGGCCCATGGCAGCTTCTCTGCGGCTGAAAGCTACACCTGGCACCACCACCTGCTGGATGCCCGGGCAGATTGGTATGACCCACGCGTCGCGTCGCGGATTCGGCGCGGAGCGCAGATGACAGCGCGGGACTACCTGGAACTCCACAACGCACGGCAAAACTGGATCGAGCGCATGGAAATCGCAGCTCAAGGCTTCGATGCCTTCCTGTCTCCCACCGTCCCTGTCGTTGCCTCGCCCATTGCCGAGGTGGCACCCGGCACCGAGCGGGACGCTGCTTTCTTTCGCCTGAACGCTTTGCTTCTGCGCAACACCAGTGTGGTGAATATGCTGGATGGATGCGCCGTGTCGATCCCCTGTCATGCACCAGACGAACTTCCCGTGGGTTTGATGGTCTGGAGCGGCGCCCTGCGCGACGACTCCGTGCTCAACGTCGCACGTCAGATTGAACTCCTGCTATAACAATAGTTCATAAAATCATTATTCCTTGCCGGCTAGAGGCCGAAAAGATACTAAAAAAATATACGAGGCCCCGCGGTGCACCAGACGGCCCCACGGCGTTCATACAAAAGGGATTCATGAAGATTGCAGTCATTGGTGCCGGCATCATCGGCGTCACTACAGCCTACGAGCTGGCGTGCGATGGGCACGAGGTCACCGTGCTGGAGCGGCGCAGTGCCGCAGCGGAGGAAACCAGCTTTGCCAATGCCGGTGTGGTCGCGCCCGGATACGTCACGCCCTGGGCAGCACCCGGCATGCCGAGCAAAGTGTTTCAGCATCTGTTGAGCCGCCACGCTCCGATCAAAGTGGGTTTACCCCTGTCAACCGGCGAGTTGACCTGGATGTGGAAGTGGTTGCGAGCCTGCAGGCTCGACACCTATTTGGCCAACCGGGCACATCTGCAACGGCTGGCCTTTTACAGCCGGGCCCGGCTTCACCACATCACCGCTGACTTGAAACTTGACTACGAACGCAGCGAAGGCTATGTCGTTCTGCTGCGCAGGGAACGCGACAGCCAAGGCGTGCAGCCCGGCCTGCAGGTCCTGCGGGAGGCCGGCGTCACCTTCAAGGAAATCAGCCCGGATGAAACCCGCAAAATTGAACCGGCCCTCAACCCCGACATGTCCTTTTTCGGTGCGATCCATTTGCCCGATGACGAGGTGGGAAACTGCCGCCAATTTGCGCTTTTACTGAAAAGCGAAGCGCAGCGCCTGGGCGTGAAATTTCAATTCAATACCCAGGTCACCCAAATGCGAGCGACCCAAGGTATTTCACTGACCCTGAGCCATGACCCCGCGCCCCAAGCTTTTGACGCGTGCGTGGTCTGCGCCGGGGTGGACTCGGCCAGCTTGTTGGTGCCCTTGGGCCTGAAAATTCCATTGGTAGCCGTGCACGGCTACTCGGTCAGCGCCACCATTCGGGAGCCCCTCAATGCGCCGCGAAGCGCCGTGATGGACGAGCGCTACAAGGTGGCGATTTCGCGCATGGGCAACCGGGTGCGAGTGGCTGGCAGCGCGGAGATCGGCGGCTCACCCGAGCACAAGCGCGTCAACTCACTCCAGACACTCTACAAGGTGTTGCACGACTGGTTCCCCGGCGCTGCCAACCTGGCCAATGGGGCGCAGGAATGGAAAGGCGCGCGACCCATGATGCCCGACGGGCCGCCCATTCTGGGCACCAGCGGTGTGCCCGGGGTGTGGCTGAACCTGGGACACGGCTCCAGCGGCTGGGCGCTGAGCTGTGGTTCGGCCAGAGTCATCGCTGATTTGATCAAGGGCAGGGCCCCCGGCCTGGACGTTAACGGATTGGGAATTGAACGCCTGCGGACTTGAGGCCGCACATTTTTTGGTCGAACGGCCTCTTGATTCACAATGCTTGCCATGAGCCCTGAACTGTCCAAAAAACTGGTTGCTGCGGTGGATAACGTGCCCGCTTTTCCAAGAAGCGTGCGGAAAATCCTGGAATTGGCAGGCGATGGCGACTGCACCCCCAAAGACCTCGTACAGCTCATCAATCAGGATCCGGTGGTCACCGTCAAGATCTTGCGTGTGGTCAACTCGGCTTGCTACAGCCTGCCCAAGCAAATCAGATCCATCCACCACGCCGTGGTGTACCTTGGCTTCAACACCATCAAGAACCTGGCCTTGAGTATTGCCGCCATAGGCGTGCTGCCAGCCAGTAATGCAGCGGGTTTCGATGGGCAGCAGTACCTGATCCACCCGCTATCCACCGGCGGCATTGCCAAGCAGATTGGGCTCAGAGTTGACGAGGCCGAACCGATGGATTGTTTCATTGCGGGTTTGCTGCATGACTTCGGCAAAGTGGTCCTTGCCCAGTTCATGCCGCAAGAATTTCGTTTGGCGCTGCAAACCAGCCAATTGCACAGAACCTCATTGCATGCAGCCCTGAACGACTTGATCGGCGCCGATCATTCGGTGGTGGGAGCGATGTTGGTTGAAAAATGGCGTTTCCCGGCTGATTTGATCGAGACCCTTCGGCATCAGTACACCCCGGCGTTGATGGACACACCCATGATTGCCTGCGTGTTTACCGCCAACCAGGTCAGCAAAAAACTGGCGTTCGGGTTCGGTGGTAATGCCTTTATTGGCGAACTGCCCCTATGCATCGTCAACCGGCTGGGTGGCACACTGGATGAGATCATCGCCTCGCTTGGCGACCTGACCAGCGTGTTCGAGGACGCGAGATTATGTTCAAAAATGTGAGGGCTAGGCATGAAAGTCAGATTTTGGGGTGTGCGCGGTTCCATTGCCTCGCCCGGGCCGAGCACGGTGCGCTATGGTGGCAACACCACCTGCATTGAAATCCGTACCGACAACAACGAGCTGATCATCATGGACGCCGGCACCGGCATCTTCCCCTTGTCCCAGACGCTGCTGGCTGAACTGCCCGTCACGGCCAATGTGCTGATCACCCATTCTCACTGGGACCATATTCAGGGACTGCCCTTTTTCACACCCAACTTCATTCCGGGCAACACACTGCGTCTGCATGGGGCATTTGACCCGGTCTCAGGCAAGGGCGTAGAGCAGGTGATGTCGGTGCAACTCCAATACAGCTACTTTCCGGTGCGCGAGGCTGAAATGAAGGCCCGCATCGAATACGTCACTCTGGCGCCTCAGCAAAGCATCCAGATCGGGTCGGCCACGGTAACCCCTTACCTGATGAACCACCCGGTCATAGACTTTGGTTACCGGATTGAGTCCAACGGCAAGTCGGTCTTTTTTACCGGTGACCACGAGCCGCCGATGAATATCTATGAGCCGGGTGACCAGGACTATGCCCTGTACCAGACCTTCGTCGATGAAAAAGCTGACAGCATCCGACGGGCCATGCAAGGCGTTGACGTGCTCATTGCCGACTGCTCTTACACCGAGCAGGAATACCCTGCCAAGAAGGGCTGGGGCCATGGGACATTTCATACCAGCATCGAATACGCCAAAGAGGCAGGTGCCAAGGTCTTGTTCTGCACCCACCACGAACCCACCCGCAGCGACGACGCGCTGGAAGCGGCCTTCGCACAAGTCCTGGCTGACCATCCGGCGCAAGCTGGTGACCCTGCCTACAGGCTGGCCCGCGAAGGCGAAACCTACGAGTTTTAGGCCCACCGGACCCATCTCATCATGCGAAAAATAGACCACCGTTGGGCGCAGCCCCTGCATAGCGTGGACCTCACGCGCCGCCTTGAGCGTGCGGCCCAGGCAAGCCTTCCCCCCAACACCTTGATGCAGCAAGCTGGCCTGGCTGTGGCGCAGTTGGCTTTGGCGTTGGCGCCCCATGCCCGGCGTGTCTGGGTGGCGTGTGGCCCCGGCAACAACGGCGGCGATGGGCTGGAAGCCGCCATGCACCTGCAGTGCTGGGGCAAATCTCCCGTCGTCACCTGGCTTGGCAGCGCCGAACAAGCGCCGCCGGATGCTGCACTGGCCTTCGGGCGCGCGATGGCAGCCGGGGTGGTGTTTGCCGATGGGCCTCCGGCAACTTATGACCTGTGCATTGACGCCCTGCTGGGCATAGGGAGTGAGATTCGGGAGCCTGAAGGTCGCATGGCGCAATGGATCCACGACATGAACGAACGCCCTGGCGCCGTGCTGGCGGTTGATGTGCCCACAGGGCTGCAGGCAGATACCGGTGAGGTGACGCAGCTAAGCGTCAAAGCGACGCACACCCTGAGTCTGCTGACCCTGAAACCCGGCCTCTTCACCGCACACGGGCGCGATGCGGCTGGCACGGTGTGGCTGGACGATCTGTCTGCAGAGACCCTGATGCCAGCCGGGCACCGACTCACGCCGCCGACTGCCTGGCTGGCAGGCCCACCAGAACAAGCCACGCGCCTGCACGCATCGCACAAGGGAAGCTATGGCGACGTGGCGGTGATCGGCGGTGCAGCGGGCATGACAGGCGCCGCCCTGCTGGCGGCATCCGCCGCCCTGTATGCCGGTGCCGGACGGGTCTTTGTCGGGCTGCTTGATGGCGGCAGCCTGTCGGTTGACACCGTGCGGCCGGAGCTGATGTTTCGCCCGGTAGATGCACTGGACTTGTCCGCCATGACCGTGGTGTGTGGCTGTGGTGGCGGTGACAACATGGCAACGCTTCTTTTTAAGGCCATATCGACTGCAGCCGGCATAGTCATTGATGCAGACGCCTTGAATTCAATAGCAAAAAATGTCCCGCTCCAACCCCTCCTGAGTGCCCGGGGACAACGCCGAGCCGCCACGGTGCTCACACCTCACCCGCTGGAAGCAGCTCGCTTGCTCGGCTGCACGGTTACCGAGGTACAGCGCAACCGCCTGGCGGCGGCCCAACAACTGGCGCAGCGCTTCAACTGCACTGTCGTGCTCAAAGGCTCGGGCACGATCGTCGCCGCTCCCGGGGAAGTGCCCCGTATCAATCCTACAGGCAACGCCCGTTTGGCCACAGCCGGAACCGGCGATGTGCTCGCTGGCGTGGTAGGGGCCCGACTGGCTGGCGGACTGGCCCCTTTTGAGGCGGCCAGTCAGGCCGCCTTTGAGCACGGTATGGCAGCCGACCAATGGCCTGACAGTGTGCCCTTGGTGGCGGGAGCGCTGGCGCGCCATATTCAGCCCCTGAATTGATACAGGCCCTTGCGGGCCTGTATCAATTGCTATCAAAAAAACTTATGGAAGCCAATCAAGACGCTGACTGGAAGTCCATTTCTTTAAAATTCAGCCTAACCGCGGCCTGCAAATGGCATTTTGGTCGCCATCACCGTGTGAAACATCACATTGGCCTCCAGCGGCAGATTCGCCATGTACAAGACCGATTGCCCCACAATATTGACATCCATCAGGGGTTCCACGGCAATCTCGCCATTGGGCTGCAAAATCCCGGCAGCCATTTTCTGGGCCATGTCGGTCGCGGCATTGCCCACATCAATCTGACCCACCGCAATGTCGTATTTGCGGCCATCAAGCGACGCTGACTTGGTCAAGCCCTGCACCGCGTGTTTGGTTGAGGTGTAGGCAATGGAGTTGGGTCGCGGGGTTGTGGCCGAAATGGAGCCGTTGTTGATGATGCGTCCGCCCCGTGGCGTTTGCGTCTTCATCACCCGAAACGCCTGCTGGATGCACAAAAACATGCCTGTGAGGTTGATGTCGACCACGTTCTTCCACTGCGCCAGAGTCAGGTCTTCCAGCGGGATGCCCGGTGCGCTGACGCCCGCGTTGTTGAACAGCACATCCACCCGGCCAAACGCTCCAATGGTGGCCTCAAACAAGGCTTTGACAGAGTCCGGGTCGGACACATCGGTGGGCACAGCCAAGGCCCGCTCACCCGCACCGCTCAGGGCAATCACCTCGGCCAGCGGCTCAAGGCGCCGACCGGCCAGCACCACACGGTAACCCGCATTGAGCAAAGCGAGAGCAGCAGCTTTTCCGATGCCGGTGCCAGCCCCGGTCACGATGGCGATTTTTGAAGTCGTTGTTGTCATATTTTTAGGTGAAACGTTTAAGCACTCAAGTTGAAATCAGGACCTGCGACTTGGTTTTCTCGCCTTGTCTTTGCCTTTGGCGGCAGCGACCTTGCCATCAGCCTTGGGAGGCGCAGCCGCTGATTTGGGTGAACGCGCCAGGGGCTCGGATATTTTTGGGCTGTGCCGTTTGCCTGGGCGGCTTGCGGAATCCGAGTTCCCTGCAAGTGACTGGGCAGAGTCACGCGCAGCGGCCTTGTCGCGCGGGGGTCGCACTGGAGCACCCTCCTCCTGCACCAGGCGAAAATCGATCCGCCGACCGTCCAGGTCCACACGACTCACCTGAACCGTCACCTTGGTTCCAATGGCATAGCGCATGCCGCTGCGTTCGCCACGCAACTCCTGGCGCGCCTCGTCAAAGCGGTAGTACTCACCACCGAGCTCGGTGATGTGCACCAAGCCCTCGACATACATCGCCTCCAGCGTCACGAAAACGCCAAAACTGGTGACGGAGCTAACGACGCCAGCAAATTCCTCGCCCAAATGCTCCCGCATGTATTTGCACTTGAGCCACGCCTCCACGTCGCGACTGGCCTCATCGGCGCGACGCTCATTGGCACTGCAATGCATGCCAGCGGCCTGCCAGGCCTGGGTTTCCTGCGTCAATTTTTTGGGTTTGTGGCCGGGTTCTGCTACCCGCGCCGCCAGCCCCTTTTCAAGTCGCCGCGACAACTTGGCATGGGCCTCGCCCGGTGTGGGCAAGACGGGAAGTTGGTACTTGGACTTCACCAAGATCGCTTTAATCACCCGATGCACCAGCAGATCAGGATAACGGCGGATCGGGCTCGTGAAATGGGTGTAAGCCTCAAAGGCCAGACCAAAGTGCCCCTCGTTCACCGGTGTATAGATGGCCTGCTGCATCGCACGCAACAGCATGGAGTGAATCTGCTGCGCGTCCGGACGGTCCTTGGTGGCATTGGCAATCGCCTGGAATTCACCGGGCGATGGATCGTCGCTGATCGTCAGACCTACCCCGGTCACCTTGAGGTAATTCCGCAGAATTTCTTTTTTCTCTGGCGTCGGGCCTTGGTGCACTCTGAACAGCCCTGCGTGTTTGCTGTGGGCAATGAAGTCGGCACTGCACACATTGGCGGCCAGCATCGCCTCTTCAATCAGCTTGTGCGCGTCGTTGCGGGTGCGGGGGATGATTTTTTCAATCCGGCCCACTTCATCACACACAATTTGCGTTTCAACCGTCTCAAAATCTACGGCCCCACGGCGCGCTCGGGACTTGAGCAAGGCTTGGTACACATCGTGCAGATTCACCAGATCGTTCACTCGCTCCTTGCGCTTGAGCGCCTCCGGGCCCCGGGTGTTGGACAAAATGGCCGCGACTTCGTTGTAAGTGAAACGAGCATGGCTCCACATCACGGCCGGATAAAACTGATAGGCTGACACTTCGCCGTCTTCAGTCACCATCATGTCGCACACCATGCACAGGCGTTCGACTTCGGGGTTGAGCGAGCACAAGCCGTTGGAGAGCTTTTCAGGCAACATCGGAATCACCCGACGCGGGAAGTAAACACTGGTAGCCCGGTCATAGGCATCCACATCGATGGATGATCCATTCTCAACATAGTGGCTGACATCGGCAATTGCCACCAGCAATCGCCATCCCTTCGTGGCTGATCTACCTTTGCCAATCTTGGTCGGCTCGCAGTACACCGCATCGTCAAAGTCTCTTGCATCCTCGCCATCGATCGTGACCAAAGCCACATCGGTCAGATCCACACGGTGCAATTTATCCTGCGGGCGCACCGCCTCTGGCAAAGTGCGGGCCAGCGCGATACAGGCATCCGAAAACTCGTGTGGCACGCTGAACTTGCGTACCGCAATCTCAATCTCCATACCGGGATCGTCGATCTCACCCAATATCTCCTTGACCCGCCCCACCGGCTGCCCATACAAGGCTGGCGGCTCCGTCAACTCAACCACAACAACCTGCCCCGGCTTGGCGGACCCGGTGGCTGTCTTGGGAATCAGCACATCCTGGCCATAGCACTTGTCTTCGGGTACCACAATCCAGATGCCACTTTCCTGCAGCAGACGACCAATGATGGGCTGTTTGGACCTCTCGGTGATTTCCACCACCCTGCCTTCAGGCCGCCCCTTGCGGTCGCTGCGGACAATTCGCACCTTGACGTGGTCTTTGTGCAGTACCGCGCGCATCTCGTTGGGCGGCAGGTAAATGTCAGATTGACCATCGTCACGGGTTACAAAACCATGACCATCACGGTGCCCTTGAACGATTCCTTCAAATTCTTCCAGCAAGCCGCTGGTTTGGCTAATACTCTTGATATAATTCTCTCTTTCCTGTGATGCCCGGATGGCGGAATTGGTAGACGCGCACGGTTCAGGTCCGTGTGCCGAAAGGTGTGGAGGTTCGAGTCCTCTTCCGGGCACCAATATAAATGAATTCTGGAAACCATAAATAATGGCTTCCAGTGTTTTTTTGCAAAAAAGCTGCTAGAAGTCGCAAGACGTCTAGCAGCTTTTTTGTTTCCCCTGACATTGCCGTCCCTGAATTTCTCAAGGACTGCAACTCAATAAGGTTGGGCCACAAGATCGTGACCCTGAGTGCCAACAATGCGGGCTTTGGTGAATTCGCCCACCTTCAAAGTCTTGCTGATCTTCTCAGGTGGAAGCAACTTCACAACACCGTCAATCTCTGGCGCATCGGCATAAGACCGTCCAACGGCCCCCTTCTTGCCCAAGGCCGGTGCAGAATCTACCAACACCTGCATCGTCGCACCTACTCTTTGCTGCAGTTTGGCCGCCGAGACGCCTTCAGCCACTGCCATGAAACGAGCACGCCGCTCTTCGCGCAGCTCCAAGGGCAACATGCCAGGGATATCGTTGGCTACAGCCCCTGGAACTGCGCTGTAGGCGAAACAACCCGCCCGGTCAATTTTGGCTTCCCGCATGAAGTCCAGGAGATGCGAGAACTCCTCTTCTGTTTCACCCGGAAATCCCGCAATAAACGTGCTCCGAACAACAATTTCTGGACATATTTCGCGCCACCGCTCGATACGCTCCAGATTTTTTTCGCCACTTGCAGGACGCTTCATGCGCCTGAGCACATCGGGATGGCTGTGCTGCATGGGCACATCAAGATACGGCAACACTTTGCCGGTAGCCATCAGCGGAATGATCTCGTCAACACTGGGGTAGGGGTACACGTAATGCAAACGCACCCAGGCACCGTAAGGCTCGGCCAAATCACCCAAGGCCTGCACCAATTCAAGCATGCGGGTCTTGATGGGCCGCCCATCCCAAAACCCGGTGACATATTTCACATCGACACCATAGGCCGAAGTGTCTTGGCTGATCACCAACAACTCCTTCACACCACCCTCGAATAGAGCCCGAGCCTCCTTCAGTACATCACCAATGGGGCGCGACACCAAGTCGCCACGCATCGACGGGATGATACAAAACGTACAACGGTGGTTGCACCCTTCGCTGATCTTGATGTAGGCGTAATGCCGGGGCGTGAGTTTGATGCCAGCGACACCGAAGGCATTCGGGACCAAGTCAATAAATGGGTCGTGGGGTTTTGGCAAATTGGCATGCACTGCATCCATAACCTCTTGCGTCGCCTGTGGACCAGTAACAGCCAGCACACTGGGATGCATTTGCCGCACCAAGTTACCCCCTCCCTCACCCGACTTGGCACCGAGACACCCGGTAACAATGACCTTGCCATTGGCCGCCAAGGCCTCACCAATGGTGTCGAGGCTCTCCTTGACGGCATCATCGATAAAACCGCAGGTGTTGACGATTACCAAATCTGCACCCTGGAAGGTGTTGGAGGTCTGGTACCCCTCGGCACTGAGCTGCGTTAGGATGAGCTCAGAGTCGGTCAGTGCTTTGGCGCAACCCAGGCTGACGAACCCGACTTTGGGTGCTGCATTGCTTTTTGTGATGACTTCACTCATATATTAGTTGGTTCAGCGCTCACTGTTACTTATCGCTTGATTCCGAAAGCCCCGAGCATATGGCCGGTCTGCTTTTGCATCTGCTCCTGCATCTTGACCAGCATGCTTTGGGACTGCTCAAGGTTACCGCCCATCAGGGCTTGCAGCACCGGGGACTGCATCGTGACGAACTGCCCCCACATCTCGGGCGACAACCCCTTGGACTGCTCACCAAAACGCGTCTGAACGTCCATAAGCGATTGGATATTTTTTTCAAGGTAGCCCCCCATAAACCCCTGCATGGCGTGTCCGTAGAACCGGATCACACTGGCCAACACGGGGGCGGTAAACATGGGCGAGCCGTTGGCCTCTTCCTCGAGAAGAATTTGAAGCAATATGCTGCGCGTCAGGTCCTCACCGGTTTTGACATCTAGAACAACGAACGGCTCGCTATCCATCACCAGCTGCTTGACTTCCGCCAACGTGATGTAAGTGGACGTGTCAGTGTCATAGAGACGGCGATTGGGGTATTTCTTGATGATTCGCTGAGCGGCGCTGCCTTCAGCTGTTTTTGAACTTGCCATGAACTTACTCCGACTCAGCTTCAGGCCGAGAAATTGTTGCATTGCACCGCAACGCATTTTAGGGAGTACTTCTTTGATGTATTCCAAGATTTCTCTGCGGGTGACGAGAGCCGGACGATCTCATCGGAGAATCTTGGTAGGCGCAATTGGACTCGAACCAACGACCCCCACCATGTCAAGGTGGTGCTCTAACCAGCTGAGCTATGCGCCTTTAACTATCCCAAGCCTCAAATTATATCCATGATTTTCCGGCCCGAAATGAAGTCAAACGAAATAATTTATGAAAGGCCTGCGACATAATTGACGTTTACGTCAACGTCAACCTTTTTTAGGACATCAAATGGACATCGCAGGAAAAGTATTCATCGTCACTGGCGGCGCTTCGGGCTTGGGCGAAGGGACCGCGCGCAGATTGGCGACCCTTGGTGGCAAGGTCGTTATTGCGGACATGCAGGTGGAGAAGGGCGAAGCCGTTGCCCTGGAGATTGGCGGCGCGTTCGTCAAATGCGATGTCAGCAACGAAGCCGACGGCCAGGTCGTTGTGGCCAAAGCCGTATCGATGGGCAAGCTCATGGGCCTCGTCAATTGCGCCGGCATTGCGCCGGCCGAAAAGACAGTGGGCAAGAATGGCGCACACAGCCTGGGTTTATTCTCCAAGTGCATCACGGTCAATCTCATCGGCAGCTTCAACATGATCCGACTGGCCGCGGATGCCATGGTCAAAAATGAGCCCGAGGCCACGGGCGAGCGGGGCGTGATGATCTCCACAGCTTCCGTGGCTGCATATGACGGTCAAATCGGTCAAGCAGCCTACAGCGCCTCCAAAGGTGGCATTGTCGGCATGACACTTCCCATTGCCCGGGATCTCGCCCGCAATGGCATCCGCAACATGACCATCGCCCCGGGTATTTTCGGGACACCGATGATGTTTGGCATGCCCCAGGAGGTCCAGGACTCTCTGGCCGCCAGCGTGCCGTTCCCATCTCGCCTGGGTACACCCCAGGACTATGCCAAATTGGCGCAGCATATTTTTGAGAACGATATGCTCAACGGCGAAGTGATCCGGCTTGATGGCGCCATCCGGTTGGCCCCGCGCTAAACAAAGCCTGTAGTGGCCTGGCCGCTGGCTTGAATGCCTGCCGGAAAATGGATTGAACCGCAAGTTTCTACAATCGCGGCATGTCTATCCCTCAGACCTTTATTCAGGAACTGCTGTCGCGCACCGATGTCGTCGCGATCGTTGGCCGCTATGTGCAACTGAAAAAGGGCGGCGCCAACTTCATGGGCCTGTGCCCCTTCCACGGGGAAAAGTCACCCTCCTTCTCGGTCAGTCCGGCCAAGCAGTTCTACCACTGCTTTGGTTGCGGAAAAAACGGCAACGCCATCAGTTTTTTGATGGACCATGCCGGCATGACCTTTGTGGAAGCCGTCAAAGACCTGGCCCAGCAATATGGCCTGCAAGTGCCTGAAGACGATGCGTCACCTCAGGACCGTGCCCGCGCGGTTGAGCAACGCGAAAAGCAGATCACCTTGTCTGACGTGCTGGAAAAAGCATGCACGGCCTACAGAAAGCAGCTCAAAAAATCACCCAAGGCTGTGGAGTATCTCAAGGGACGTGGGCTATCGGGTGAAGTTGCCAAGCAATATGGGCTAGGCTACGCCCCCGAGGGCTGGCGCAGCCTTGCCAGCGTGTTCCCCAACTATGAAGAACCCCTCCTGGTTGAAAGCGGCCTGGTGATCCTGAACACCGAAGAAGGCCAGGATGACAAACGCTATGACCGGTTTCGCGACCGCATCATGTTCCCCATCCGAAATGTCAAGGGCGACTGCATTGGTTTTGGCGGACGCGTTCTGGGCGACGAGAAACCCAAATACCTGAACTCGCCAGAAACACCCGTATTCAGCAAAGGCCGTGAACTGTACGGACTGTTTGAAGCCCGAAATGCGCTGCGCGATCAGGGCTATGTGCTGGTAACCGAAGGCTATATGGATGTGGTGGCCCTGGCCCAGCTCGGGTTTCCCAACGCCGTGGCCACTTTAGGTACAGCCTGCACCACGGACCATGTCCAAAAATTGTTTCGTTTCACGGACTCCGTGGTGTTCAGTTTCGATGGTGACGCTGCTGGCAGACGGGCTGCGCGCAAGGCATTGGACGGCGCCCTCCCCTTCGCCACCGATGTACGAAACGTCAAGTTCCTGTTTTTGCCGCCCGAACACGACCCCGACAGCTTTATTCGCGCATATGGCAAAGAGGCATTTGCACGCTATGTCAGCGAAGCCGTGCCCTTGAGTCGTCTGTTGATCGACACTGCACGCGAAGGGTGCGACCTCAATACGGCCGAAGGCCGTGCCCACCTAGCCAGCAATGCCAAGCCGCTCTGGATGCAACTGCCCGATGGCGCGCTCAAATTGCAGCTCCTGATGGAACTGGCTGACTTGGTGCAACTGTCGAGCCGGGAACTGACTGAGCTTTGGACTCCCAGGCTAGACAACGACAAACCCAAACGATCAAATAGCTATGAAAAAAATAGCAATAGGTCGAATGAATACGAAGTTCAAAAGCGAGATTCAAACAAAAAATGGGCGTATCGCCCGCCACTCGGTGGCCGTGGCGTACCGGCCAGTCGTGCAGACCATGCCACGCGCATCCTGCTTGGCAATATGGCCGCGCTTGAGTTTTTATCTGCCGAAGACCATGCGCTGCTTTGCGAATTGCCACCGCCCTACGGCGCCTTGTTCTCCTGGCTGGAAAGCCAGCTCCATGAACATGGCCCCCAACCCTGGGTGGCGCTACGTGAAGGACTCCAGGGCCACGAGGGCGAGGAGTTGGCACTCAAACTCATGGCCGACCACGAAATGGACAACCCGGTGCCCTTAAGTGAAACCAGCACTGAGCTGCGCAATTTGCTCAACCGGATGTTGGTGGAGCGAATCAAAACACAGCAAACCGAGGCAATTGCAGCCTCCAAGGCCGACCCCAGCAGCCTTGACCTCTATCGGGAACTCCAGACCCGCCGGCTCCAGCTGGAAGCCGCGCTTGCGCAGGTCGATTGACCGGGTGATGCAGCCGCCCCCTCAAGCGCAGATCGCCCTCTAAAGCCAAATCAGGGCTTTCATCCCGCATGAATCCATTTCGTCTTATAATTTAAGGCTATTTTTCGGCAAGAGCGACAGCAGCACCTCCGGGCCCAGCCATTTGATGACATTGTTCACGACCGGCTAACCCACCGCAAGGGCTTGCACACCAAATGTTCGCCCTCACATCTTGCCAATGAGGAATTGGTTCCTCCGTCAAATAAAACCTGCGCCAGTCCGTTGGGGCGCCTGCTCATTCCGTCTTTTTTTGTCTCGAGGTGTTCATGCCCGTTCCAAAGCCCAAGAAGCCTGTTCAGTCCGCCAAACAGCCCGCCACCAAAGCGGACTCGAAACCGACGTCCGTGAAAGCTGCAGTCGCCGCAGAGGCTAAAGCCCCTGCCAAAAAACCTGAATTGAGAGTCAAAACAGTGCCCGCTTCCAAGCCCCCCGTAAGAATGACCGCTCTTCAAATGCAAGAGGCCGCCGATGCCCTGCTCAAAGCAGGTCAAGCCGTGAAAAAAAAGCCCGGTCGTCCGCCCAAGGCGGCAGCTGAATCAGATGATTCCGCCAAAGCCGCAGTCAAACGGGGCCGCAAGCCCAAAGTAACGACTGATGCCGGAGGCGGCGATGACACGGATATGTCGGACATCGAAGCCGACTTGGTTGGCGAAGAGCCCGTAGCGGTGCCCGGTGAAAAAGTCAAACCCCTACGCATGAAGATCAGCAAAGCCAAAGAGCGCGCGCTGATGAAAGAGTTTGGCTTGGACGAAACCGTACTTTCTGAAGAAGACATTGCCAAGCGCCGGTTGCGCCTGAAGGCACTGATCAAGCTGGGTAAGACCCGCGGTTACCTGACCCATGGTGAGATCTCGGACCATCTGCCTGACAAACTGGTAGACGCAGAAACGCTTGAGGTCGTCATCGCCATGCTCAACGACATGGGCGTCGCCGTGTACGAGCAAACGCCCGACGCAGAGACGTTACTTCTCAATAACAACGTATCCACGGCTGCGACTGAAGAAGAGGCAGAAGAAGAGGCAGAAGCCGCCTTGTCCACAGTGGACAGCGAGTTCGGTCGCACCACCGACCCCGTTCGCATGTATATGCGCGAAATGGGCACGGTCGAGTTGCTGACACGGGAAGGCGAGATTGAAATTGCCAAACGCATTGAGGGCGGACTGATGGCCATGATGGAGGCGATCTCAGCATCACCTGCCACCATTGCAGAGATATTGCGTCTCGGAGAGGACATCCGCGAGGGCAAGGTCGTCATCACAACTATTGTGGACGGTTTCTCAAACCCCAACGAAGCAGACGATTACGTTGCAGAGGAAGATTTTGATGAGTTTGATGCGGCCGACGATGACGATGGCAAAGGCGGCTCTAAAGCACTGACCAAAAAGCTGGAAGAGCTCAAACGTGAAGCCATGATTCGCTTCGACATGATGCGTGAACTTCACGACAAAATTCAGAAAATATATGAAAAAGAAGGCTACGGCACACCAACGTATGTCAAGACGCAGAAGCTGCTGAGTGAAGAGTTAATGTCCATCCGCTTCACTGCAAAAGCCATCGAAAAGCTTTGCGACATGGTGCGCTCGCAAGTCGATGATGTGCGTAAAAAAGAGCGCGAATTGCGCCGCATCATTGTGGACAAATGCGGCTACTCGCAAGAAAGCTTTATTGCTGATTTTGGTGGCCGGGACAAGAACGGTAACAAAGTGCAAAGCCAGTTGCTCAATCTGAAATGGATTGAAAAGCAAGCCGCTGCCGGCAAGCCCTGGAGTGCAGTCATGGGCAGAAACATTCCACCAGTCCAAGACTTGCAGCAAAAACTAACCGACCTCCAGTCCAAAGTTGTTGTGCCGCTGGATCAACTCAAAGACATCAACAAACGCATGAATGCGGGCGAATACTCATCGCGCGCAGCCAAGAAAGAAATGATCGAGGCTAATTTGCGCCTTGTCATCTCGATTGCCAAGAAATACACCAACCGTGGCCTTCAGTTCCTGGACCTGATCCAGGAAGGCAACATCGGCCTGATGAAGGCAGTAGATAAGTTCGAGTACCGCCGAGGATACAAATTCTCCACCTATGCGACTTGGTGGATCCGTCAGGCCATCACGCGGTCCATCGCTGATCAGGCCCGTACCATCCGCATTCCAGTGCATATGATCGAAACCATCAACAAGATGAACCGGATCAGCCGTCAGCATTTGCAGGAATTTGGCTTTGAGCCCGACGCCAGTGTGCTGGCCGAGCGCATGGAAATCCCTGAAGACAAGATCCGCAAGATCATGAAGATCGCCAAAGAACCCATCTCAATGGAAACACCGATTGGCGATGATGACGACTCGCATTTGGGTGATTTCATTGAAGACAGTGCCAATACGGCTCCCATGGAAGCCGCCATGCAAGCCGGCCTGCGTGATGTGGTCAAGGACATTCTGGACAGCCTCACACCGCGTGAAGCCAAGGTATTGCGCATGCGCTTTGGTATCGAGATGACCAGCGATCACACACTGGAAGAAGTGGGTAAGCAGTTTGACGTCACCCGTGAACGCATCCGCCAGATTGAAGCGAAGGCCCTGCGTAAACTCAAGCACCCTTCGCGTTCAGACAAGCTGCGCAGCTTCACGGACAATTTGTAGCCAACGGCAATTAAAACGGTGATGGGGGCTGCGGCGTAAAACCTGGACTCGTTATGTGAAGATTGCGAGGCTTGCCCGGTATTCGATGGGACTAAGCGAGCACAGGGATATCTTGATCCTATTCACGCTATAACAGTAGTTATGGGCATCAACTGTTTCAATGAACTGTTCAAGTTACAACTTCCAGTCGTGCCGGTGGCGCAATTGTGGTTCCACCGGGGAAAAAACTGCCGCTGAGGGTTGCATGCGCGATCTTTTCAAAGTATCAAGCGTCCATATAACCAGAGGCATTTTTGGAAGTCTCGTGCGCCCCCTCAGTATCAGCTGCAGTGTCCATGGGCCCTAGCGCTTCACTGCGGGCAACCACAGGGCCAGGGAAGGCCACGCGATCAATGCAAATGTGAGCAAAACCGTCAGCAACAAGAATGGATAGCAACCGCGAAAGATAACGTTCGTGGGTACGTCGGGTGCTACGCTGCGCATGACCGCTACAGTGATGCCTACGGGTGGGCTGACTGCGGCAAGCTCCATCATCACGCAAAGAAAGATGCCGAACCAAACCTTGTCCACTCCGGCAGTGGCCATCAAGGGCATGACGAAGGGCAGAGACAGGATCAGCATGCCCAGACCATCGAGGGCTGTGCCCAAGATGAAGTAGAGAACCAGCATCATCAGCAGGAGCGTGGTCTTGCCCAGATGCCAGTCAGCGATCATGCCCACGAAATCGGCGGTGACGTTGGTGTGCACCATGAAGCGGGTGAACATGATGCCTGTGATCACGATCACGAAAACCATGCCCGAGGTCTGGATGGATTGACGCAGAGATTCAGCCACGGCTTTCCAGCGCAACCGGCGCATGACAATGGCAATCGCCAGTACGCCCAGAACGCCTACTGCCGCTGACTCCGATGGCGTCATGATGCCGCCGTAGATACCACCGAGCACCACGGTGATGACGGCCAGTGCTGGTAGTAATTTTTTCAGAGAAGAAAAACGTTCGGGCCAAGAATAGGACGGTCCTGGCGGCCCCATCTCGGGCTTCAATGCACACCAGATTGCCAGCGTGGCGCAATAGACGACCGTGAGCAGCACACAGGGCACTATCCCAGCCATGAAAAGTTCCGAGATGGAGGTTTCGGTCCAAACCCCATAAATCACAAGCAAGGTGCTGGGTGGCACCAGCACGGCCAGCGTTCCTGCGGAAGCGAGTGTGCCGGTGGCAAGGCTCATGTCATAGCCATACTTGCGGAATTCGGGCATGACCATCGGGCCAAGGGTAGCGACCGATGCGATGCTGCTGCCTGTGACGGCGCCATAGGCAGCATTGGATAGAACGGCTGATACCGCGATACCGCCCGGTAGGTGGCCAAACCATTTACTCACGCAGTCATACAAGTCATCGGTGATGCCGGTGCGAAACGCCAACTGACCCATCAGCAAGAAAAGCGGGAGAGCTATGAAGACAAAAAGCGTGCCGTTCTCCCACAGCGTCAGGCTCAACTTGGATGCCGCAGCGATGGGGCCGGTGACGTAGAGCTCGCCGAGCAAGCCAACAATGGCCATTGACCAGCCAATTGGAATGCCGAGCATGATCAGAGCCAACATGGCCACTATGGCGATGTAGCCGATGGTAATGAGACTCACGCTTCCCCTCCATTGCAGATGGCATCGCGTGCTCGTTCAACCATACGCACCAGCAACTGGATCGCACCAAACATCATGCACAGCGCGACGAACAGGCTGATCGGCCAGTATGAAATGTTGATGAACTCGGCCCCTTCGCCGCGTTGATACAGTCCGGGAAGCTCTCGGATCTGCCAGATGGCGATAACGCCCATGAATACGGCGCCACACAGGGCAGCGACTGCATCAGCGATGCTGCGCTGGCGAGGGCTGTACTTTTCGTACAGGGTCTCGGTGCGCACATGACCATCTGCAGCCGTAGTAAACGGGATCGCCGCAACAAAGAGCAACAAAAGAGCCAGTGTTGCCACTTCTTGTGACCACTGGAAGGGGTGGTTGAAGAAGTAACGACCAACCACATCCGCGGCGATGACCAGCACGATGATCGGCAGAAAAACAAATGCAGCGGCATCACGCAGCAACTCGGGAAAACGCACGTTCATCCAGCGTCCTCCCCATGCGTTTGGCTGGAGTACGGGAACTGCAAGGCCTTCTTCTCGCGCTTCCTGCGAGTTCAGGACCTGCCGGTTGAAAGTCGGCGTATTCATGGGTTGACGATGGCGGGACTCTCAATCGACAACTTCATCAGTTCATCAGGTGTCATCGATTGGTATTTGGCAGACAAAGTCTGTATGTCTTTGAGCAAGGCGCGAGCAGGTATTTTGTCCTTTTCCAGGTCATCGGCCCAGGCGTCCACCAGCGGCTGCAGTTTGTCCTTGAAACGCTTGAGTTCTGCCGGTGCAAGGGTGATCATCTCCACGTTGGCAGCCTTGTAAGCGTCTACAGCCTTGGCAGCGAAGTCGACGCCTGAGACTTTGACGCTTTGCATCGCAAAAGGCTCCAGGCCACTCATGAAGGCTTGATGGATATCCGGCGGCAGTTTGGCCACGGCTTCGGTGTTGTAGCAGGTCCATGCCCCGCCGCCAGTGAGGGCCAGGGCCGTGTGGTACTTGGCAACTTCATGCAGCTTGAACGGAATGAAGCCGGCATCGACCCAGAAGACTGCGTCAATGATGCCTTGCTGCAACGCTGTGTACAGCTCTGGATAGGGCAGGTTGACCAGCGCGACGCCGAGGGCCTTTGCGATTTCAGGAGAGAAGCCCTGCGCACCGATCTTCATTCCCTGCAAGTCCTCGATTTTGCGAATGGGCTTTTTGCTCAGGACGTCCGAGGGTTTAAACGCCACATAATTGCCCCAGGAAACCCCTTGTTTCTTGAATTCGGGAACAAAGTACTTGTTGGCCAACTCTTGTGCCACACGCGTGGCGGCCATGGGGTTGGATGGCGTGATAAACGGTTGCTCCCAAACGCGCGACAAGGCCATGCCGCGGCCTTCGTATGTTGGGTAGCAAACGCCCCATTCCCCGACACCGGTGCGTACTCCCTTGAAGCCATCCTTGGCACCGAACAGACTGCCGGAGCCGTATTCCTTGATGAGCAGCTTGCCATTAGTGGCTGCGGCAATGCGTTTGATGTTGGCTTGGGCGACAGGGACCAGCACAGAGGCTGGTGGTGATGGGTGGCCGTATTTCAATTCGATCGGTGCGCCTGAGTAAGTGATGGCTGGCTTGCCGCTGTTCTTGCCGGTCAGCCAGTCTTCGCCACGGTCCGCCTGTGCCAAATTCACCACCAGCAGGGTGCTGGCGGCTGCGACTATCTTCAAGGTAAGTAACATGATGGGTCCTTTCAGGGGTGGATCAACATAAGGACTGCTCAGCAGTCAGAAAACGAACAAGGTAGGCCGCCACGGCATCTGGCGCCTGCAGAGTTGTCGCGTGACCGATGCCGGGTAGCACGACCTTTTGCGCATGAAGCACTTGCGCTGCAATGCCCAAGGTCAGGGGTGGCGGTACGATTTGGTCGAGCTCGCCTGTCATGAGCAGTACCGGCATCGTGAGCAAGGACCAGTCGATGCTCAGGCATGAGTCAACTACGGCTTGACGCCGCAGCGAGCGCGCATTGCCGACCTGTATGTCCTTGAAGATGTGACGCAGTTCGGGGTGTTGTTGCAGGCAATGTTCAGGAAAAAATAGCCCAGCCAATTCCTGCGCCGTATCGGGCAAGCCGCTGCGAAACGCTTGCAGGCGTGTCATGCCTTCCGGGTTGAGCTCCTGGAGGGTGTGCGGCAAGGGCCAAGTGCTGCCCAGTACAAGTCTATCGACCCGTTCGGGATGTAGCACAGACAGCGCCTGCGCGACGCGCCCCCCGAAGGAAGAGCCGAACACATGGACTCGTGAAAAGCCGAGTTCGCAGATGAGTGCGTCCGCATCATCGGCCAGATCAGTCAGTGTGGCCGGTTTGTCGGGTGCTTGCGTTTCGCCACAGTCACGTTGGTCATATGCAATCACAGTGAAGCGATCTGACAAATGCAAGGTCAGCGCGTCGAAACTGTGCCGATTGGCTTCTGCACCATGAATCAAAAGCAGGGCAGGTCCGTGCCCACAGACCTGATAAGCAATGCGAGTCACGCCGGTTGGCACAAACTCGGTCATGTTTGATCGTCCAGCGAAAAAGTCAGCTCAACCTTCAGGCCCGAGGGATCGAGCAGAAAGACCTGTTGTAACGGCCAGCCCGGCACCGGGGCTTCATCAAATGCAATACCCATAGCCCTCAGCGATGCGCGCATTTCATCAAGTCCGCTGGCGCTAAAGGAGATGTGATCCAGCGAACCCGTGCCGGCATTCTTTTGCTCTCCGATCGCATAAAGGTGGACGATTGCCTGCCCCTGGCTGTAGAGCCAGTAGCCAGGTGCCGGAATGTCAGGGCGTGCACCTACTTTCAGGCCGATCACCCGTGTGTAGAAGTCAAGCAGCGGCGCCAGACCGGAAACCGAGCAACGAATTGTGTAGTGGTTCAAAGTACCGACAGGCATGGCGCGCACCTTTCAGGCGGTTGTCAGTGAAGCTGGCAAGGCCATATCAAAGATATACGATAAATCCTCAATGGGTGTCACCCACCGTGCGGCAGTCAGGGCAAGCAGGCGCACGGCACTGATCTCGTCAGCTTGCCACCGACCCCGTTTCCCGAAGACATTGAAGGTGGCATAGCACAACCGGTCTTTTAGCAGCGGTACATTGATCACCGTGTTCAGTCCCAGCGCACGCATTTGGGGGTAGTCATCAAAAGTCTGCGACAGAGCCTCCTCACCTTCTGCAACAAAGATGTCGCCGTCGACGAAAAGCGTCTTAGTCCATGGTGTGAGCGTCTTGTGCTTACGCCCTTCGACCGGAAAGTTGCTGGCATGCGAAGAGTAAAAACGCTGCAGCAGTATCTCGTTTTTGGGATCGTTGCGCGTGGTTACATTCAGTTGAATACTGAATGTTCCTGGCCCTGCGAACAACCGTCGGAAGGCGTCCACCTGTCTAAGCGCAGTCGCAGCATCAGGTGCATCAGACATGGCATCCAGCAGCTTGGTACATAGATCGGTGGTCAACATCATTGAGCTTCCTGAAGAGGGTGAGATAAACCCACCCATGGCCAAAGTTTATGGCTGCCAATTTACTTTTTATACCTAATTTGTTATTATCATATAACTTTAAAGTTATGGCTGTGCAGGCTTCAAATGCTCGCTCACGCTGCCTTGAAATGGGGTACCTTTATGACCGAACATGCTTCCCGCCTGCAACACACCGTGTTATCGCGTCTCAAGCTGCGGCATCTTGCCCTGCTGCAAAGTGTTGCTCGTCACCGCACTTTGACCCGGGTTGCGCTGGAAATGAAACTGAGTCAGCCGGCCATCACCAAGTCCTTGCGCGAAGTCGAGGACATATTCATGACGCGGTTGTTTGACCGCACCAGTCGTGGCCTCGAAGCCACGCCAGCTGGCAAGGAGGTTTTGCACTTTGCCTTGGTGACTTTGGCAGATATGGAGTCTGCGGCGCGAGTACTTGCAGCCATTGATACTGGACTAACCGGGCGTGTGCGCATCGGCATCACTCCTCAGGTGCCGGAGTCTCTGCTCAATGCAGCATTCACCCACTTGTTGGGCCAAAGCCCCAAAGTCTCGGTGCTCGTCAAAGAAGGTACAACCGATGAACTGGTGGCTGCGCTTCATGCCCGTGAACTTGACTGCGCCATCGGCCGTTCGTTTGATGATTCCATCGGCGACGAAATTACACAGGAGCCCATCTATAACCAAGAACCTTGCTTGCTGGTGCCTGCAAGGAGTCGTGCGCGGCTTTCGCGAGGGACGTTGAACTGGGGTCGCATGGCCGAACTTGACTGGATATTCCCGCCACCCAATACGCCCATGAGGAGGACCTACAGTGCCATTTTTTTGAGTGCGGGTGTGCAGCCTCCATCACCCATCGTGGAAACCATGTCGTTACGCAGCATCGAGAATGTGCTGCGCAACGAATCCAATGCGGTTACCATTTTGGCCCGCGACGTAGCTGCTGAGCTTGTGCATGGCGGCGTTTGCGCTGTACTCCCTTACAAGCTCTCGTGGAATCTACCTCCCGTGAGCTTTTTCGTACCACGGCATATGGTGCAGCACCCGACAGTTCGAGCACTGTCTGCAGTGGTCCGTACCGCAGCTCTCGGACTCCCGGAGTCGCCATCTCATCTGGGTTCGGGACGCGCGGCTTGATGCCCTCATTCGCAGTTGTCGCTGAGATAGCCGTTCACAAAAGCTAATCGAAGTTACATTACCAAAAAGTTATAGAGGAATGAAAAAATCTCTGTTGAAGTTGAATTCAGCGTCACTAGACTTGCTGTACCGTCAATCGACATCACTTCCCCAGGAGCGCACACATGAAGGTCCTTATCTCTGGAGCCAGTATGGCCGGCCTTTCGGCCGCTTACTGGTTCGCACGTCTTGGCCACAGTGTGACTGTTGTCGAGCGAGCCGATGGATTGCGCCCAGGCGGCGCCCCGATAGATGTTCGTGGCCAAGCCCTGGGAACTACGGAACGCATGGGTATTCTGGCTGAAATCAATGCGCAGAAGGTTGCCGTCGTTGAGCCCATGCCTGTCCTTGATGCCTCGGGTATACAAGTTGCCACCCTTGATCTGAACTGGTTTGCCAATGAGACCGATCACGATGTTGAAATCACTCGGGACCGGCTAAACCAGATAGTTCTGGATGTGATACCCGACGGCGTAGACTTTTTCTTTAAAGCATCCATCGCCTCGATCACTGATCTGCCTGGTGGTGTAGATGTGGTTTTTGTGGATGGCCGGCAAGGTCGTTACGATTTGGTTGTAGGGGCAGACGGACTTCACTCCAATGTGCGCAGGCTTGTGTTTGGACCAGAAAAAGACTATGTCCGCCACTTCGGCTATTACGTTGCCCTCATTAACCTGCCGGGCCATCGTGACTGGCAGCGTGCCATGCTCAACATCCCTGGCCTTACTATTACAGTTCGTGATACGGGCGATGGTCCTCAGGCCATGATGCTCGCCGCAAGAGCTGAGCTGGAATATGACCATCGCAATCTTGATGCACAACGCAAGATGATTGATGATTTCCTATCGCAAGTCAGCACATGGCAGATGCCTGCATTGCGTGAGGCGTTTGCCGACCCAGCTGCCAAGGGCTTTTATTTCGATTCGGTCAGTCAAACACACATGCCGAGTTGGATCAAGGGCAATGTGGCGGTGATCGGCGATGCGGGTCATTGCGCTGCGCTGCTGTCTGGCATGGGAACGACACTGGCCATGGTCGCCGCCGAAGCACTGGCCACCACCTGGACCGAGAAAGATGGAAACATCTTGGCGACGTCACCGATCTACCACGACCGCATTCGCCCGTACGTGGAGCATTGTCAGGCATTTGCATATGAAGGTGGCCCAATCATGGTGCCTCCAACTCAGGAAGCGCTCGATAAGCGCAACGCGACTTTCCGAGAATACGCAGTGAGCGGTCGGCGAAGTCATCTTGCTGACAAGAGTATTTCTTAACATGAAAGAAACCTGCCTGCGGGCGAGCTCAACCCTGGCCCAAGCACAGCCGAATGCCAAAAAAGCTATCAGCAGATCAGGTCAGGCGGGCGCTGGAACGAATCCGTGTTTGACCAGCATATGCAATCATCGGGGCGCATTTCGAGCGATCATCAATGCCTCCTAACCCACGGTTTTGTCCACGTAGGGCGTGTTTTTGGAAAGCATGGCGTAGATCGTGCGCAGCATCTTGTGGCCCAGCGCCACGATCGAGCGCTTGCGACCCTTGTGCACGTTGAGTGCCTGGAACTATCCTTGAGCGCACGGCGGCTCCTGAGCGCAGCCTGTGCAAACTCGCACAGTAAGCAACTCGCCCAGGCGTTGCCCTTGCGAATACGCCAACTTTTTGCGCTTGCCCGCTGACTCATTGTTGCCCGGACACATGCCCACCGAGGATGCAAGTCGCTGGGCACTACCAAACACGCTCATATCGGAGCCGATTTCCACCATCAACATGGCTATCTTCCCTATTTGAAGTTAGTTCAAATTGACAGCACTTTGCTGACGAAAAAGTTGATTCAATTGTCCAGGGGAACCAGATCGAAAACAGTTTCTCGAATGAAAACGACTTTTTTTGTGGCTGCTGTGCTGCGATGTACCAACAAAATATCTTGTGTCTCACCATTTATTCCCCAAATGGGGCACGATATTTAAATGATAGCGTCACAATCAAAATGACCAGATCATCCTCATCTAGTAATTCCCAAGTGACAACACCGTCGGTTACCGGGTAATGCGCGATGCAGCCACCTGCACCTCACTTGTAACGACTTCAAGTGACCACGACCACCTCGACAAAGCTGGCGCTGCTGACCACCACCACCACCTTGATTATTTTTCGGCGTGGGTTAGACTGAAGTTCCTCCCCCAAAAAGCCGAGTTTTCCCAGTGAAACCCACGGTAATTTCAGTTCCGCGTTCTGACTACATTTTGATCTGACCGATCAGTTCAAGTGCCCGTTTTTGCTTGTCGCTTGGCGTCGTGGTGAGCTCAAACGTGGGCGCATCGTCGGCGCTTTTTGGCGTGCGACACGTATTGCGCACGACGGTTTGAAGCAGCGCCATCA
>CALRWE010000003.1:0-46697 GCA_943371745.1 Rhodoferax sp. OV413 | reverse complement strand
CCGTCATTGCGAGGAGCGCCAGCGACGCGGCAATCCACCTCTCTTTGTCTGCGTGCGCAGCACGCCACTCACAGCAGCCGCGCAAGCCAAATACGTGGATTGTCGCGCTACGCTCGCAATGACGAGAGGGGCCATGGATTGCCGCGCTGCGCTCGCAATGACGGGAGACGAATTAATTGGCGTCTGACCCCAATTGCCCCAATTACCTCTGGAGCGACAACACCACGGTCATGGGTTGGGTCGGTGAGGCCTTGAAACCATGGTGTTCATAAAAAGCTTTGGCTTGGGCCGACAGAGCGTGCGCCAACACACCTCTGACACCCAAAATATCGGCCGCTTGAATGATGCGCAGCACAGCATCTTGCAGCAGTGCAACCCCCAGCCCCTTAGCGCTCCAAGCACCGTCCACCGCCAGTCTGCCCAAAATAGCCATCGGCACCGGGTCTGGCATATTGCGCCGCACTGCCCCCGGCGCATCAACCACCGCCAGCGCGCCGCTGGCCAGGCAATAGTAGCCAATTACCCTGCTGCCGCCTTCACTGAGGTCAGTCACCACGTAAGTCCGCGAGGCACCGCTCACTTGGTTGGTCATGGCACGCCGCTTGAGCCATTCATCCAGACTGGGCGTGCCACAACCAAAACTACCCACATCATCCGCTGCCGTGAGCAGATGTGGCCCAGAGACGCTCACAGACTCAACGCCTGCCAAGGTCTGCCCGCACGCATCAGGCGATCAAAGCCATCGCCCGAAGGCGGCTGGTCCAGCACCGCCAAAAAATGTGCATAGGTGGCTGAATCTACACGCACCAAGGTCTGGTCGAGCAGCGCCTCTTCTGCAGCACGGCGCGAGGCATCAATCATGAAGTCAGAGCGGGACCTGCCCGACGACTTGGCCGCCCTGTCAATCAGAGCGCGCACATCATCGCGAACGCGTAAATTAACAGCACAAGTTGGATAAACGGCGCTGCTTGGAACGGGTGCGGTACTCATAAGGGGAACCTTTATACGGCTTGGGGTTGAATGGCCAGATACACAGAATGTATTTGATCACAAAAAATCCAATGACGGGCTACACCATCCCTGTGCAATTAGGTAAGACGACTAATTGGAATCTAACCCTAATTAACGCCACTACTTCACCATCCCCAGCAAATACTGCCCATACCCGTTCCTGGCCAGCGGCGCGGCCAGCTTTTGGATTTGGGCGGCGTCTATCCACTTTTGCCCAAAGGCAATTTCTTCGGGGCGGCTCACCTGCAGGCCCTGGCGCTTTTGGAGGGTGCTGATGAAGCTGGCGGCTTCCAGCAGGCTGTTATGGGTGCCGGTGTCTAGCCAGGCGTAGCCACGGCCCATGATCTCTACATTGAGCTGGCCCAGCTCCTGGTAGCGCCGGTTGACATCGGTGATTTCAAGCTCGCCGCGCGGCGAGGGCGCAATACTGGCGGCAATGTCGCACAGCTGCTGGTCATAAAAATACAGACCATCGGGCGAAGGATGCACCTGGGATGTGAATTGCCAGATTTTGGTACTTTATGAACCAAATTGGCCTCCGGCCTCAGTATTCACTGCGTGAGGTGCTATCTACTTTGAGTGGCATGCGCAGCATGTAGGGCACAAATGGATTGCCGCGCTGCGCTCGCAATGACGCCCCGTTAACCTATTGCATATTCAAAAAATCACCTGGCGTCACAATGGGTACTTCACGCCATGGGTGTAAAACCAGCAAATCTGCGTCGCTGCTCACTAGGACATTAGCCTCGCATGCTAGTGCAAGCGCCAAAAACTGGTCGTCTTTTGGGTCTCGGCACTGAGGAAAAACTTTAGATTCGTCGGTCTTTGAGACCGCAACCAACACAGCGTGTTTTTGCACCAAGGCTACAAACGCAGCGCGTACTTCCGTCGTTTGATACCGGTCAAACTTTGACCGCAACAACACCTGTTCCAACTCCAAAAAAGTGGACGCCGAAACACAAACCTCACCAATCAACAACGCATGTGCCAAGGCCCTGTGAGGCGCCGATCCCACACGCAATGCCGCGCTCACCAGTGTGCTGGTGTCAAACACGACCCGATGCAGACCGCTCACCGCAATGCCTTCACCATATTCAACACATCTTCATCGCTCAGGTGTGCAGCGTCTGGTAGGGCACTGGCCGCCGCCTTTTGGCTCCAGGCTTCAAAAGCCTCAACCGCTGCAGTGCGCTTGCGCCGGGCATCCTGCAGGTCTTGCATGTCTCGCGGCGAAATAATGAATGCCGCTGTGCGGCCATGCCGTGTAATGGTGACAGGCTCACGCTGCACCGTGTCAAGCAATTGCCCAAAACGATTTTGAGCCTCCATAGAACTGACTGTGATCATTTAGAACTCCTTAAAATAGCCAACCTGTACAGTATAGGGAGTTTGAAAATTCTCTTCAAATCAAGTCATGAGCCCAACCCCTTCGCGGCGAGGGCGCCGCTCGAACGAAAGCCGAAGGCGCCTCTTTATCTGCGTGCGCAGCACGCCACTTGGGGGCTATGCAGCTCGGCTTACTTCACCAACCCCAGCAAATCCATTTTTGGCCAGCGGCGCGGCCAGCTTTTGAATTTGGGCTGCGTCTATCCAGCCCCGGCCCATGATCTCTACATTGAGCTGGCCCAGCTCCAGGTAGCGGCGGTTGACATCGGAAATTTCAAGCTCGCCGCGCGCTGATGGCGCCATGCTGGCGGCTATGTCGCACAGCTGCTGGTCATAAAAATACAGGCCATCGGGCGACGACTGCACCTGGGATGTGAATTGCCAGATTTTGATACTTTATGAACCAAATTGGCTTCTAGCCTTCGTATTCATTGCGTTAGGCGCTATTTACTTTGAGTGGCATGCACAACATGCAGGACACAAATGGATTGCCGCGCTGCGCTCGCAATGACGGGAGACGAATTAATTAGAGTCTGACCCCAATTATTTAATTACGCAATTACGTGGTGGTCTATGCGGCGCTACGCACAACTGCTTGCAGCCCCGTATCCAGTGTCAACAACTCCAGGCCGTGGCACAGGGCAGTGGCTGCAATCAGCGCATCAGGCAACTTGACCCGACGAGACTGGCGCAACTCAATTGCCATGTCTTCTACGGTAACCGAAATTGCAAGGTAGGTAAATTGCGCCAGCCGTTGCCGGATTAACGCATCTTCATTTGTCGTGATACCTGGGTAGCCTAATAACTCCATACGTGTTACGGCACTGAAAGCGCATTGGTGCGCCATGAGTCCCGTGCTACTCACCAATGCCAAAACTTCAGGGGTTAATTTGAGCATCCCCAAAATGAAATTGGTATCAAGCAGGTACTTAACGCCAGTCATTGCGCAATTGCTGTTGTATCGACAGAGGTGAGCCGCTAAAAGTCTGTGTGTTCTCCAACCCACCACACAAGCTTGTGAGGCTGACGTTTGAAGGCTTAACGTCTATGCTTGCTTGCCGTGAACGCAAGAAGTCAGCAAAGTCCAGAACCTCGGCTTGCAAAGGTTCTGGCAAAGTCTGAATTGCTTCATAGAGCCGTTGTGAAGTTGTTGACATCATGCTCATCCTGTTAATTTTTGACAATGCGAGTTTACGGCCATGCCGGCCGACTTCACCAACCCCATCAAATACTGCCCATACCCGTTCTTGGCCAGCGGCGCGGCCAGCTTTTGGATTTGGGCTGCGTCTATCCAGCCACGGCCCATGATCTCTACATTGAGCTGGCCCAGCTCCAGGTAGCGCCGGTTGACATCGGTGATTTCAAGCTCGCCGCGTGGCGAGGGGGCGATGCTGGCGGCCATGTCGCACACTTGGCTGTCATAAAAATACAGGCTGGTGACCGCGTAATTGCTCTTGGGGTTGAGCGGCTTTTCTTCAATGCTGATGCCGCGCTGCTGCGCATCAAAGGCCATCACGCCGATTGGCTAGGGCGGGTGTGCTTGGCTTCCCAACCCTTGCACGCCAGGCCCACCACAATGGGAATTGGTTTGCTGCCGGTACGGTAGTGCGCAATCATGCGTCGCGTCATGCCTAGCGACTCAGCTGCCACAGAGAGTGACAGGCCATTGCGCTCCATCCAGGCCTCAAACTCGCTGGCCGTGGGCAAGCCGGCTTGCTCGCGGCTCAGTTCGTACAGCCTGTCAGCCCCCAAGTCCAGCCCATCGGGCCAGCAGATGCCGTGACCCCATTCGTCACGCTCCATCTTGGCAAAGAAGGCGGGGTCGGCCAGTTTGGCAAAGGCCGCATTGCGCCTTGGCAGGTCAGACAAATTGACGTTCAAAGTCTCGCCGGTGCTCCAAACCACTTCGATAACACCAAACTCGACAACACGTGCCGCCTGGATGTTGGGTGGGTTTTTCATGGAACATGGACGTGGGGCAGCGGGTGCGGCTCGTCGCCGTTAACGCGAATGGACCAATCGTTTTCTTTGTGCAGTGTCGGCATGGATGCCAGTGTAGTGTAATAGTTACATCAGTTCAAGTGACGCCGATCTTGTCGCTGAGTGGCATAGGCATCGCGCCAAGCCGCATGGATTGCCGCGCTGCGCTCGCAATGACGACCCTACTTCACCAACCCCAGCAAATGCTGCCCATACCCATTCTTGGCCAGCGGCGCGGCCAGCTTTTGAATTTGGGCTGCGTCTATCCAGCCACGGCCCATGATTTCTACATTGAGCTGGCCCAGCTCCAGGTAGCGCCGGTTGACATCGGTGATTTCAAGCTCGCCGCGAGGCGCGAGCACTTTAGGTGCGCATTGCCAACGCCTCACAATTTCTGAGCAAAATTGACTTCTAGCCGGCGTATCCAGTGCGCAAGGCGCTATTTATTTTGAGAAATAATTGGAATCTGACCCTAATTAACCCTACTTCAACAACCCCAGCAAATACTGCCCATACCTATTCTTGGCCAGCGGTGCGACTAGCTGGCCTTGGGCCAGGTAGCGGCGGTAGATATCGGCAATTGCCAATTCGCCACGTGGCAAGGGCACTTTGGGTGCGCATTGCCAACGCCTCATAATTTATGAGCCAAATTGACTTCTAGCCGGCGTATCCACTGCGCAAGGCGCTATTTATTTTTTGAGAATTAATCGGAATCTGACCCTAATTAACCCAATTGACTCAATGCGCCAGCGCAAACCTGATCACTTCCTGGCTCAACCAAATGCCCCGCTGGCGCATCCGCTCCAGCGCATCCGGTATCGAGACGTCGTACCCCAACGACTTTGCTTTGATCAACACGCCAATGGAGCCGGTCACACTCAAATTGGACAAGCGCGCCAGCCTTCTGCCAACAGTCTCATCTATGCAAACGCGCTTAACACCAAGATCCAGCGCCGTCTGAATCACTGAAGCCTCTCCAAGGTCCAAAGCATTTTGAAGATAAGGAGCCAGTACAACCGGCGCATCCCCTATTTCAAGCCAAGACGCCGATTTAAATACATCGACCCCAAACGCATCGTGACCGCCAGCCCGAATCTCTTGCGCCACCTCAAAGGGCACTACCACCCGGGTATAGAGAAAACGCAGCGCGTCCAGGCTGCCCGTCGCCGCCGTTAGCGCAATGAGCGGGGTGGTGTTGGTGACAACCTTTTGTTCAGAGTCAGGCATTGGCTAGATCCTGCGCCAAGTCTTCTTGATCCAGGTCGATCATTGGCACACCGTAGCGATGCAACTCAGCCAAAAACTCAACCCGTCCCATACCGATCAGTGAGGCTGCCATTCCAGAGGAAAGGCGCTTCATTTCAAACAGCTTTACGGCCATCGACAATTTGGCCTCATGCAGAAACTCTTGCGGCGTGCAATGCGCGGCATCGGGCAGGTTACTGGGCACTTCAAGCACAAGTTGCATGGTTTCTCCAATTAGGGTTGGTTAAGCTGGAATTCTAAGTTGCGGGCACGTCAAGTGGCCCGGCCCCGTCATTGCGAGGAGCGTCAGCGACGTGGCAAGCTTTTGAATCAAATGCCACCACGCCATACCGCTCCGAGTCATGCACATGGTGGTCAAACAGCGTGCTCACGGGGTTACCTTAGAAAATATTACCAATATTCATCTCAAGCCTTGGTATCCATTGCCTGGAGTGCTATTAATTTTTAAAATTAATTGGAATCTGACCCTAATTTAAGGCAGCCACAATCTGCTTGACGGCTGCCTCGGGTGCAAACAGTTTGGCTGACAGGGCTTTGCAGCGGTCTGCAAGTGCTGCATGGTGTGTTTAGAATGCACACATGACCAGTCAAAAATACTTCAATTGGAATCCAGAAAAGAACCAGTTGCTGTTGCGTGCGCGCGGTATCTCATTCGAGAGAATTGTCTTTGAGATTGCCAGTGGAAACGAGCTTGCCGTGCTGGATCATCCCAACCAGGAGAAGTATCCAGGGCAAAAAATTTCTATGGTTCAGGTTGAGGATTACGTCTACGCAGTGCCTTTTATCGAGACTGATCTTGAAATTTTTCTGAAAACCATCATTCCTAGCCGCAAGGCTACCAAGCAATTCAGGAGTAATTTATGAACCCCAAAGCATTGAACGACGACGAAGAGCTGGAGATACTGCAGGCCTGGGACGCGGGCGCGCTCAAGCCGGTCAACAACATGGCACAGGAGATCAAGGCGCATCGTGCAGTGGCCGAGGCCACGTTCAAAAAAGACCAACGTCTGAACATCAGAATTTCCAGCCGAGACCTCAAAAGCCTGCAGGCACGCGCACTTGAGGAGGGCGTTCCTTATCAAACATTTGCAGCCAGCTTGCTGCATAAGTTTGTCAGCGGGCGCCTTGTGGATCACAGGGGTTAACCACGGCAGCGGCGTCAGCTTGTGGGCCCCTCCCTCGACATTGCCCCTTACTTCAACAACCCCAACAAATACTGCCCATACCCATTCTTGGCCAGCGGCGCAGCAAGCTTTTGGATTTGGGCGGCGTCTATCCAGCCTTGCCCAAAGGCAATTTCTTCGGGGCAGCTGACCTGCAGGCCCTGGCGCTTTTGGAGGGTGCTGATGAAGCTGGCGGCGTCCAGCAGGCTGTTATGGGTGCCGGTGTCTAGCCAGGCATAGCCGCGGCCCATGATTTTTACATTGAGTTGGCCCAGCGCCAGGTAGCGGAGGTTGACATCGGCGATTTCAAGCTCGCCACGAGGCGAGGGGGCGATGCTGGCGGCTATGTCGCACACCTGGTTGTTATAAAAATACAGGCCATCGGGCGAAGGATGCACCTGGGATGTGAATTGCCAAATTTTGGTACTTTATGAACCAAATTGGCTTCTAGCCGACGTATTCATTTCGTTAGATGCTATCTACTTTGAATGGCATGCACCGCATGCAGGGCACAAATGGATTGCCGCGCTGCGCTCGCAATGACGGGCGAAAGCCGTCGAAATCACGAAGACCCGTCATTGCGAGGAGCGTCAGCGACGTAGCAATCCATGCCTCTTTGTCTGCGTGCGCAGCACGCCACTCGCGGCAGCCGCGCAAGCCAACCGCATGAATTGCCACGCTGCGCTCGCAATGACGAGAAGGGGTCATGGATTGCCGTACAACTCTTTTGATGACACGGGAAACGGCCGCTCGGGACCAGTCAAAACTTTTGATAGTCAATCTTATTGGAGTTACAATTAGGCGGTGCAAATCACTTGCGACCCAGCCAAAAACGAGCGCAACATCGCAGACCGCAATTTATCATTTGCGCTTGTTGAGCAGCTTGATTGGGTAACTGCCTTGATTGAGGAAGACACCCGCAAAGCGTACGGCGAGCGAAGATTCTTCGTGCTGGGGTACATGGGTGAGAGGTTGCACGCCGTTGTATTTACGCCGCGCGCCGGTAAACCGCACTTTATCAGTCTGCGCAAGGCCAACTCCAGAGAGGTGAAACGTTATGAAAAAACATCCAAACCCTGAACTGATAGACGATGAAAACCCGGAGTGGACAGACGAAAAATTTGCCCGCGCCCGACCTGCCAGCGAGGTGCTGCCGGAGCTGTTCGGCGCTCAGGTAGCAAAGACCCTGCTCAAACCGCGTGGCAAACAAGTAGCACCTACCAAGCGGGCCGTCACCGTGCGATACAGCCCCGACGTGTTGGATGCATTCAAAGCCACAGGCGCAGGCTGGCAAACGCGCATGGATGCCGCCTTGAAAGACTGGCTTCGCACGCACTCTGCTGTTTGATTGCCGTGCTGCGGCGAGGGCGCCGCTCCAACGCGGGTGCCACGCAAGCCAAATACATGGATTGACGCGCTGTGCACTGACGACCCTACTTCACCAACCCCAGCAAATACTGCCCATACCCATTCCTGGTCAGCGGCGCGGCCAGCTTTTGGATTTGGGCGGCGTCTATCCAGCCTTGCCCAAAGGCAATCTCTTCGGGGCAGCTGACCTGCAGGCCCTGGCGCTTTTGGAGGGTGCTGATGAAGCTGGCGGCTTCCAGCAGGCTGTCATGGGTGCCGGTGTCTAGCCAGGCGTAGCCTCGGCCCATGATCTCTACATTGAGCTGGCCCAGTTCCAGGTAGCGCCGGTTGACATCGGTGATTTCCAGCTCGCCGCGAGGCGAGGGCGCAATACTGGCGGCAATGTCGCACACCTGGTTGTCATAAAAATACAGGCCGGTCACGGCGTAGTTGCTCTTGGGGGTGAGCGGCTTTTCTTCAATGCTGATGGCGCGCTGCTGCGCATCAAAGGCCACCACGCCATAGCGCTGCGGGTCATGCACATGGTAGGCAAACACACTGGCGCCCGTGGGGCGGGCGCTGGCGCTGGACAACTGGCGGGGCAGGTCATGGCCATGAAAAATGTTGTCGCCCAGCACCAGCGCACTGGGCTGGTTGTCCACAAAATCCCGGCCAATGATGAAGGCCTGCGCCAGGCCGTCGGGCGAAGGCTGCACCGCGTATTGAATGCTCATGCCCCACTGGCTGCCATCGCCCAGCAGCTCGGCAAAACGCGGCGTGTCTTGTGGCGTGGAGATGACCAGCACCTCCCGAATGCCCGCGAGCATCAGCGTGCTCAGGGGGTAATAAATCATGGGCTTGTCATACACCGGCATCAGCTGCTTGGAGATGGCTTGCGTGACCGGGTAGAGCCGGGTGCCGGAGCCTCCGGCCAGGATGATGCCTTTGCGTTGTGTCATGTTGATGCGTCCCTGTTAATTAGATTGATTTTATTTTGATAGCTGCTTTCGCTTACGGAACGCCGGCTGGAGGCCATTTAGACCATAAACTACTCCGCATACTGCGACTGCACCCACTCCCGGTACGCACCGCTTTGCACATTGGCCACCCACTGCGAGTTGGCAAGACGCCATTTCGCTGTTTTACTAATGCAGGCTTGATTCACATACTGCTGACACCCGTCTGATAAAGACAACCGGTGTTGTTTTCTGGGCGTTTGGCTAAGTTGTGAACAATATCAACCAGCGGTGAAAGCCTCGCTGACCAAGCATGCTCCCTTTCAACGTAGGCACGTCCAGCGCGTGACAATTCGCTAGCGTGGTCAGGCCTATTCCAGAGGTGTAACAACTGCGCTACCCAGACATCAGGTGCATCAGCTACCAAAATTTCAATACCAGGTTTAGCATGCAGTCCCTCAAGGCCCACCGTGGATGTAATCGTGGGTATGCCTAGAGCCATGTATTCAAGCACCTTGTTCTGTACGCCTGCACCCAGCCGGACGGGGGCCACTGCTGCAAAGGCGTTACCTACAGCATCTGGTACGTTGTCTACATTAGCCAGCACCTCCACGCCAGGGTAAGCACCAAGACGCGCCGCTTCAGCCAAGCTAATGCGCCCGATGATGCGAAAGCGGAATTCTCCAAGCTTTAGCAGCAATGGCAACAAGTCGTCGATAAAGTGCTGACACGCATCCATGTTTTGCATTGAAGTCAAATTGCCGATAAACACCACTACTCGTTCACGCGTCTGACGCTCTTGGTATGGGAAAGCTGCTAGGTCGACCCCGTTGGAGCACACCACCACATTTGGCATGATCTGACCAGACAATAAAAAGTCTCGGTCAATGTGTGACACCAATGTCGCCGCATCAAACTCTTTAATAGCAGCGCGTTCATATGCTTCAAGGCGATTGGCTTCTAGGCTATAGATACGCGACTTCCAGCCCCGCTTGGTAGTGTGAGATTTAACACGCTGGTAGTTTAGCGATATGGCATCTGTCATTTCAAGTACGCGCGGCAACTTGGCTTCTCGTACATAGTGACCGGTGCGTATCAGGTGGGCCAGACAAACGTCGTGCTGACCAAGCAGCGCTTCGACTTGATGCGCAAAAGAACTACTACGGTAGTACGCCACCTGCAGCGGCGTTTGGCTCGGTAACGCAAGCAACGCGTTTAATGCAGAGCGCCAGCGGGGCAGATACACGCGTTCAACGCGGGCGAACACACCGTCACTTACCAAAGGTGCATTCATTTCGTCTAGGGATTCACACAGGCTCAATAAAGTCAACGAACAGGTTTGTGCAAGTTCCTTGCATATCTGGAAGATGCGTAGTCGGTCGCCACCAATCACAGGGTATGGGTAGCGTGGTGTTAAAACGAGAACCTTGGGGCGCCGGAGTGCATCGATGCCTTTCATTCAATATTCCTCCAAAAATTATCTATCTGCCCCATCACCTTGCCATGTGCAAACTGGCGTGCGTGAACAAGCCCGACCGCAGCACGCTCCAATCGATCACTAGCTAGAACAGCTGCCGTTAAACCTTCTGTGATGCTTTTTACATTGCGTGGGTCAAACAGCCAGGCACCTGCCCCTGCCACCTCTGGCATCGATGTTGTGTTGCTACAAGCCACAGGTGTGCCGCTTGCCATGGCTTCAATCAGAGGGATACCAAATCCTTCAAATAACGAAGGCAGCACAAACAGCCAAGCTTTGCGGTACATCTGCCGTAAATCTGACTCAGAAACAAAACCCTCAAGGAGCAGCGCATCCCCAATACCCAGTACCCGCGCCTCCGCAAGGTAGCTGGCGTGAAAGACGGTCTTTACACCCACCACACGCAGACGCATGCCTCTTCCGATTCCGTTTAACTGCATCTGTGCAAAGGCACGGAGCAGGGCTGAGAGGTTCTTGCTCGGGCCCTCACCTGTTACGCACAATATATCGTGACATCGATGAGCATCGGCAAGCGGTGCGCCAACAAACCAGTCTTCATGCAAAGTGTTGGGTATCACATGCACATGCTCTAAAGGGACACCGAAGCGCTCATTCAACTCATTACGGGTGAACTGCGAAACAGTAATCAAAACATCCGCGTGTCTAATGACTTTAGGAACTACTGTACGTCGATAGAGCCGCCCTAAATTCTGATAACTTGAACGCGATGTAGGTAGCTCAGACAATGGCTGCAAAAAAATCAGGTCATGCACTACCAACACTGTGCGCAATCCAGATGTGCGCTGAACCGGACCGGTATTACTTGGGCATAGCAAATGGGTAGCGCCGCACTGTTTTGCAAGTCGCGGCAAGACAAACTGCTCCCACCACGGGAAAAAGCTGGTGCCAGCAGAAAGGTGTGGCCAGTCCTGGGTGTGCTGATTACCTGGCAGTAATGCCGTCAAGGTTTGGGCGAGCGGCGTCACAAGAGCACGTGCGAACTGGCCCATCCCACGAGGGTGATTCAGCATGAGTCGGGCGTCGACAGCCAAATTCATCCTCCCACCCGCAAGAAGTATGATCGACCAAAATTCTTAAACATTAAAAATATCACAACTGATTTAGATATTAAAGATCTTTGAATAAAATATAAATCAAGTAGCTTTCACACCAAAAATTAAATAAATTAATGCTTGCCTTGCGCCAATCCGTGAATTTTCGTCACCAAATGAAAAAATAGACCTTAAACACAATGTTAAATAAAATAAAATGGTCCAGATACCATATCCAAAATGCTTGTGCAATACGTATTCTTTATTTATTAAAACATTGCGCCAAGAAGCAACAGACGGAACCTTGCCCTGACTTCCACCATGTTTATGGTATGTAATAGTTTCGACTAACTCAAATGCGAATCCTTTGCGTTTAGCCCGAATGCAAAAATCATTTTCTTCAAAATACATAAATATATTTTTATCAAAGCCGCCAACCTCTTGATAGCAAAAATCCGAAATAATCAAGGATGCACCATTTATAAAATCAAGTTTCTTTTTGTTGCCGAGATAGTTTACACTTTTAACACGACCAGTTATTCTATTAAAAAAACCACCCCCAGCAACTTGAATTACATTTGGCTTGTAATAATACATCAAAATCGTACCAAAAATAACATTCGGTCTATTTTCTAATTCCTTAGAAATCATGCCCAACGATGTAGGACTAATTACGCAATCATTATTTAACAGCCAATAGGCGCTTGAACCTAGTGATTGACCAAGCCTCAAACCTATATTGCATCCGTATCCAAAACCACCATTAATATCAGATTGAACTAAAAAAACATCCATGTAATTTACATTTGTCGATTCGGAGGGGTTATTGATGCTATTTAATTCGCTTAAAGATGATTTATAAATATATTTATTAAATAAAATTTTTCTTTCACTTTTATTATCAGAGCTATTTTTGGCAAAATAATTTTTGTTTGCGAAAAACCAGTTTTGTATAAAATTTACTGAAAGATCATCCGAATTATTGTCAACAATAATTATTCTGTAATCTTGATAATCGCTTTTCAAAATTGAATCGACGCACTCCAGCGTATCACCCCATCCATTCCAGTTAACAAGAATTATGGTAATCATTTTATTTATACATTTCTCTTAATAATATTGAAAGAAATAATATTGGAATTAAAAATATAAATGTATTAAAGACTTCACCCACAAAAAGAACCATATCGTATGTCATTGTATTGATAAGCATGCAGCCAAACGAAAATAGCGTTACACGAACATACGATGGTAGTTTTGTAAGTGTGAGAAAATAATATCTGAAAATAGAAAATACAAATCCCAAAACGCCACAATAAAAAACTCCGAATATCAATCCGAAATATATTTTCCCCTCAACGTACATAGAAGGGTTTGGGCCAAATGTATCATCACCGACCATAGAAATAGCCAATAAATTCCCTACTGTTGGTTGATATTCCAAAATACGAAAAGGTGCTAGTGTCGGCTGTAAAATATATTGTCGAAAGTAATCTATAGCATTAAGATTTTTAAGGCTTGGTATGTCAGTTGAAAAATAGTGAAAAGCACCAGTTCCTGAAAAAATTATTCTTTGTAATAGTTCTATTCCAGCAAATTCCAAGGCGGTATCACCAGCCCCAACTTGCTCGGCACGAGCTGACAACATGTATATAGAAATGAAAATAATAAGAACAGTTGTAATTACAAAGTATTTAATTGGAAATCTAAAAGTCATACCATTTTCAATTGATATATAGTAGCTTACATAGAAAAAACTGATATAAACGAAAAGCAATGAAGCCTTTGAACCAGTAGTTAAAAGTAAAACTATTGGCAAGATAATGCCAATATACCTCGAGATTAAACCAATTTTTATTTTCTTTAGATTAATATAAAACCAAAGAGTTAAGCTTAAGTAAGTGAATACACTAAATAATCGATGGATGGCTCCGCCGCCATCCCTTCTAGCCAATACCCGTGCCAATTCCGGATCGTTGCTTAATAAAGAGAGACCCATGTTAATATGATAAATAAAAACAAGCAACAGAATAAAAGAAGAAATATTTAATATACTTACCGGGATGCGTCCGTCATTTTTTTCTCTTATTGGCATTGATTGTGTTTTATATTCAAAACCAGTACCTATTATTTTCTTTGAAAATATTAAAGAAGCAATAAATGCTACATGACATGCTATTAGGTAGTATATTGAAATGTAATCCGAATTATCAAATCTATCATAAATTACCAAGGTCAAAGTTACCGAAGTGTTTACAATAACAAAAAACCATATAGGATCGACAATGCTAAAAATTATTTTTTTAAAAAAGAGGAAATTAATTATTAGAATAAAAATTAATAAAGAGAAAAAATTTAAATGATTTAAGTCATGGAGATTAGGCATGGCGCTTACTTTTTATTTTTCTTAACGCTGAAAATAACGGTGCTAGTGGTAAAAATAACAAAAGAAATAATGCCTTAACTGCAATAAATGTTGACAGAATGTAATTATTAACATGCCATGCATCACGGCTTCTTTGTTGGTAAATCATCACATCAGAAATCTTACCTGAAAAGTATTTTTTTATAGAACTTTTCCTTCGCTTAGTGCTGATCCCACTACCAACTCTGTAATAAACTAATGGTTCATCAACATTACATATAGGTCCAAGCAATAAGCCGCGAACACCAAGTATCTGATCCTCAGCCCATACACTAGGAGCAATTAGTGGAAATGAATTCACAAGTAATTTCGTCCACGCCTGTGTCGCGCCAATAGCAACCGGGTATGGTGACATTGCAGCTTTCCATTTGCTATTTCTATTTTTGAAGCCTGGGCTTTTGACAATATCCATCTCGGTGCCGTCAAGCCCTATTTGTATAGCGGTTGAGTAAAAGTAGTTTGCCTTCATGTGACTGGAAATATATTCCTCAACTATTTTGTCTGTCCGTTCTGGCTTGGATATATCATCACCTGCAGCAACAACAATTAACTCACCATTTGATATTGAATTAATTTTGTTAATATGTCTGGCGATGCCTAGATTTCTCTCGTTCTTGAAATAGCTTACTTTTTGACAACCTTGGTAATTTTTTATTAAATTTTCAATTATTTCATATGTCTTGTCTGTGGAGCAATCATCAGAGATATAAATTTCTAATGGCGAGTAAGTTTGCGATAAGGCGCCTTGAATTGCATCTGCAATAAAATCTTCTTGGTTATAACTAAATAATGCAAATGTTACTAAAGGTTTTGAGCTCATCATCTTTTAAATTCATTCAATAGATAGAATAAGTCTATTTATCGCATAGCACATAAAGCCGAAATATATAATGTAGCTTACTGTGTAAGCTATAGCCGCGCCTTCAATCCCATAAGCGCTTGTAAAATTAATAACTAGTAGAAAAAATAATAGTGAAAATAAAATTTCAGTAAAAATAAAAGTTTTTATCATTGATCTTCCTAGCATAATAAAGCTTAGTATCCAGGATGCTATCTTAATTACATCGCCTGCAAGTTGCCAAGGAAATAACTCGCGCATTGGTAGAAATTCTGTAGTGAAGAGTGTATTGATAATGAAATCACGTAATAAATAGATAGTCACTGCACCAGTCATAACTACAGGCATGACAAAACGGTATACCTTGATAATCTCAGCTTTTAGTTCATACGCAGTTCTTATTTCGGCAAGGCGTGGAAGGTAATAGACGGATAGTGTTGTCGTCACCAGCATCAAATATATTTCGCTTATTTTCCAACTAGCCTGCCAGTAGCCCGCTGCAGCCAATCCTAAGGTTGTCGCCAAGTGATCGCGGACTAGCATGAACGAGATTGGTGCGGCTAAGGCTGACGTCAGCCCCATTAAGGCAAACCCAGATAACTCACGCATGGCGGGGCGATTTGTCTTACCCCATAGAAATTTGGCCTTAAACCAGTCACGCCTGGCAACCAGTGTTGCTGTAGCCAGCAAAACGACTGCAGGGTTAATTACAAAGGCTACTAGCGCGCCGTACAGGCCAAAGTTGTACGCAAGAAGGCCAACCAACAGCATGCTGATCAAACTGCCGATGATGTTGGCCGCAACATAAATACCAACCTCTTTTTTCCCGTTCACTATTGCCAGCAGCAGGTTGTTGGTGGCCATTGCGGGCAAGGTGATGGCCAACCAGACAAAAACATTGGCCATATCAATACGGTGTAACAGCCACGGTGCCAAAGTGCCGCTCATCAGCAGCAAGGGTATAGCAGCAATGATTGATGCCACCAGAGAGAGGCGTATGGCCGTTTGCCAGACTGCGTGTTGTTTGGCTTCGTCATCAAAGTGTTGCGCGGTTGCTTTGGTAACCCCCGTTGCTACCACGCCCCCGGCAAGGCTAACGATGAGCGACACTGCGTTTTGAAACTGCCCAATAACGGCATAGCCCGCCGGGCCCACATACACCGCCAATATCTTATTGAGCACAAGCGCACTTGCCACCTTGACGGCTACGGCTATGCCGTTGAGTAGGCTGGTTTTAAGCAGGCTCACACACTAACGCCGGCTAGTGTTGTGCATAAGGCAATAACTTGCATGGTATCAACCGTGCCCAAGTGCGGCCCCATGGGCAGACTGAACACTTGGTTATGAATATGCTCAGCGATGGGGAACAAGCCTTTGCCGAGACCAAAATCCGCATAAGCGCCCTGTAGGTGCGGTGGTATGGGGTAATGAATTAGCGTGCCCACGCCTGCTTCCGACAGTGCCTTTTGCATCACCTCGCGCTGTGGATGTTGCACCACATACAAATGCCATGCGGGTGCTGCCCACTCGGGTACGAATGGCAAAGTTAAACCGCAATCAGCCAGTCCCGCTTGATAACGCGTTGCTATGTCGCTGCGGCGGCTATTCCATTCTTCAAGGTGCGCCAGTTTTACGCGCAGTATTGCGGCTTGCAATGGGTCAAGACGGCTGTTGTAGCCCCGCACCTCATTGACATACTTCACGCGCGAGCCATAGTTGCGCAGCACTTGAATGCGGTCGGCCAGTTGTGCATCGTTGGTGGTCACCGCGCCGCCATCTCCCATGGCGCCCAGGTTTTTACCGGGGTAAAAGCTCCAGGCTACGGCATCACCGTGTGCGCCCAGGCGTTGGCCTTTGTACCTTGCGCCGTGGGCCTGTGCACCGTCTTCCAGAACGCGCAAACCGTGTTTGCGTGCAATGGCCAATATAGGGTCCATATCGGCCGGTTGACCATACAGGTGCACGGGCAAGATCACCTTAGTGCGGGATGTAATGGCTGCTTCAATAAGCGCTGGGTCAATGTTGTAAGTGCGTGCGTCTGGCTCAACCGGCACCGGCGTGGCGCCGCACTGGCTCACAGCCAGCCAGGTGGCGATGTAGGTGTTGCTGGGCACAATAACTTCATCACCCGGGCCAACGTCCATGGCGCGCAGGGCCAGGTGCAGGGCGTCTAAGCCATTGGCTACACCTACAGCGTGGGTTGCGCCGCAGTAGGTGGCAAATTCGGATTCAAAGGCTTCTACTTCTGGCCCGCCGATGTAATAACCGGAGGCCAATGATCGTGCGACTGCAGCGTCAATTTCTGGTTGCAATTCGCGGTAGGCAGCGGCCAGGTCTAAAAATGGGATTTTCATAGCATTGCCCGCCCTCGCATAAATTCTGCATAGTCGCGGTAGTAATCTTGTTCGTCGTATCTATTGGATGCCAGCACCATGCAAACGGACCCGGATGAAAAGTTGTCGAGTTCGCGCCAGATCATGGGGCAAACATACAAGCCGTTATATGAGCGGCTAAGGTGCACACGTTTCTTGTTGGCACCATCGTCGAGCACCACATCAAAACTGCCAGACATGGCAATGATGAGTTGGTGAAGCCCTTTGTGGGCATGCCCACCACGTTCGGCGCCGCCTGGCACGTCGTACAGGTAGTAAACCCGCTGGATGTCAAAAGGAATCTGGTTGCCGCCTTCGATGAAGGAAAGGTTGCCGCGGGGGTCGGCAATTTTTGGTAGGTCAATTATTTTGCAGAGATCGATGTTCAATTTCATTGAAATACCATTAAAGTTTTAATAAAAAATTACTATCGAGAGACTTTTACGTCATAAGGCAAAAATTTTGAATAAGTAGCCAGTGCAGCTTTAATAGATTCATTACTTAGCATATAAAAATAATCTTCCTCACTTGCCGATAAGCGCGAAGCTCCAAAGCGTTCATGAAATTTCCAAACACGATCATTACCTATGCGAACATCAAAATGAGCTGAATTAAAACCAAGGTCATTGACGGCATACGAATAAACCATTAGTGCCGACTCCATTGCGGCGGTGGATGGTCGACCTTCCTTTAATATCCACGAACCCCAGCAAAAACTATCTTTTTTTGCATCGTAAAGACGGACTGTTCCAATCGATTGATCTTGATATTCGATAATAAAATATGCTTGATCTGTTTTTGTCTCATAACTTTCAAGCCATGCCTCTTGCGCGCCCAAGTCATTTGAGACACTACTGAGATAGCGGGATTTTTTTTCATCAGTCCGCAATGAAAGAATAAATCTAGCGTCCGCGACGTTGGCATCTCTGAAGGTAAGCGTTTTTCCCTTGACTTGTTTTGCCTTGCGTATTGCCGTCGATATCAGCGAATCCATGAGCTGACTCCAACAATCGAAGTAAATAAAAAATGCAGAATGCTCTTGATTGCCAATATAGCTTTGGAGTGAACACCAGTTGAGTTGTATTTAAAAAAATGTGGCATATTTAAATCACTATATTTTTTATAGCTACTAACGCTTATAAGACGCCGGCTAGAGGTCTATTTCATTAAATAAATTAACTCTGCCAAGCTTTACCGGGACCAGTGCTGACCCGCTTGCAATCGGCGCGCAGGCTGCGCATGTGCTCTTTTAGGTATCTAACGCCTTTAGGCAATAGCCGGTCTCAGCGTAGTAGCGCTAAAGCACCACCGAAACTGCGAGAGGCGCGCATACACAGCGGCATAGCCAAAAACAATGCCGCCAAAGGCCAGCACCAGCATGGCTGTGTTGTTGGCAAATGCCACGGCCCACAGGGCGGGTACGGCTACAAAAATCCAGCACAGGGGGCTGGTCAGGCCGTTTTTAAGGGGCTTGCTCAGGCGCGGGAACAGTTGGCAAACAATGCGGCGGTGCACCAGGTGGTGCAGGTGCACTTTGTCGGGCTGGCCGGGGTGGTGGCCCTCACGGTTGCGCCGGCGCCGCACCGAAAAGCCGACCTCCAGCACGGGGTAGGCGCACACTAATATCGTGGCCCAGGCATTGATTTCTGTATTGCGCATGGGCAGCAGCACGGCCACCCAGGCCAGCACAAAGCCCAGCAGGTAGGCCCCGCCGTCGCCCAAAAAGAGCTTGCCCAGCGGCCAGTTAACAGCGCCAAACCCCAGCGCGCAGGCGGCAGCGGTAAAGCACACGGTGGCCAGCGGGGCGTCGCCCACGTTCATGGCAATGGCGCCTAGGGCAGCCAGCATGATGGCTACCGCGCCTGATGACAGGCCGTTAAAGCCGTCAATGATGTTGATGGCATTGGCAACGCCGCCCACGGCAAAGGCGGTAAACAGCACGGCCACGGGCAGGTACGCCAGCAGCCAGTCTAGTGGGGGCACGCCGGTGTTTTGCATGGCCACACCAGTCAGGTACCAGGCCAGCACGCCGCTGAACATGGTGGCCAGCAGGCGGGGGCCCACGCCGACTCGTTTGGTGAGGTCTTCAAGCAGGCCAAACGCAAAGGCGGGTATGCCGGCCAGCAGCATGGGGCCCAGGATGCTGCGCACATCAGGCGCGGCCAGCGCCCAGGCCGCCACCAGGCCCAGCGCGATGGCCACGCCGCCAATGCGGGGGGTGGGCTCGGTGTGGTGGTTTTGCACGCCAAAGGCGTTGTCGAGGCTAAAGCGGCCGTGCCAGCGCTGGGTGCCCACCAAAGCAAGGCTGGCCAGCAGGGTGAGGGTGAAGATGATCAGGTAGGGGTGCATGGGCTGGGGCTGGTCATGTGATTTTCAGAATCAACGGGTTGCCTAGCAACGATCGCATTTGATGAATGGCGATGTTGTTCAGGGCCAGCAGGCGGTCACTTTGGGGAAGGCTTTGGCGAATCAGCTCGGCATTGAGGCTTTCCATGTTGGACAGAATGATGAGCTGCTCCACGCTGGCATGGTCGCGCATGTTGCCTTGCTTGGTGTTGTTTTGGTCGCGCCACTGTTTGGCGGTCTGGCCAAATAGGGCGACGTTCAGCACATCTGCCTCGGAGGCATAAATTAGGCCGGCTTGTTGTGGTGTGAGGGCTTGCGGAATGATGTTTTCGGCAATGGCATCGGTGTGGATGCGGTAGTTGATTTTGCTCAGGGACCGGGTCAGGTTCCATTCCAGCGACTTGGCTTGTATTTCGTCGTCTTTGAGGCGCTGGAATTCTTTGATGAGGTAGAGCTTGAACTCTGCAGACACCCATGACGCAAATTCAAATGCAATGTCTTGGTGGGCGTAAGTGCCGCCGCTGCGCCCTGCAGTGCTGCGAATACCAACAGCGCCAGTGACCTCTATCCATTTGCTGGGGGACAAAGTAAAACTATTGGTGCCTGCCTGGTTTTTAAAGGAGTCGAATTCGACCCCTTTAAAGTTTGGGTTGTTGATTTTTTCCCACAGCCCTAAAAACTCAAGGGTTGAGCGGGAGCGCAGCCAGTTTTTGACCACATCTTTGGGTTCGTCAGGGTTTTTGACCTTGGCAATGTCGGTCAGAGATATGAAGTCGCCTTGCTGAATTCTGGCAAACGAGACGATCGTGTTTTGCACGAGCAACTGGCCTTTGCTTAGCTTGGTTTTCATGGGGAGCCTATGGGGTGCTGCGCTGCGCTGGCAATGACGAGGGGGTCATGGATTGCCGCGCTGCGCTCGCAATGACGGGGCTGGGTTACGGCCCAGGGCTTTGCGCCAGCCGCTGCGCAGCTGGGCCAGTTTTTCAGCGGACTCTGGGGTTTGCGCGGCACCGCGCAGGGCTTGGCGGATGAACACAAACAACAGCAGGGCAAAGCCGGTGGCCAGGGTGGTCATGACGGCGATCAGGGCTTTTTTGGGCTTGGCTTTGCGCTCGGGGGCTTGGGCAATGTCGACCACCTGAATCACCGAACCTTCACGGGCTTCATCTAGCTTGGCGATTTCAAACTGCTTGGCAAAGAGTTCAAACAGGGTCTCAAAGTATTTGAATTCCCGGAACTTGGCGATGTAGTCGCTGTCGCTGGCGCTGTTCGGTTCTTCTCGCTCGGCGCGGGTCATTTGGGCGCGCATGGCGGCCAGCTCGGTTTGGGCTTGCTTGAAGTCGGGGGCTGATTCAGTCAAGTAGCCGCGCATGCTGGCTACCTTGATTTCTTGGGCGGTGACGGCGGCCTTGAGTTTGGCCAGGCCTTCTACGGCGGCGGCAGGATTGGCTTTGAGGGCGCTGCTGTTGACGCCGCTGGATTTAAGGGCCAGCTCGGCTTTGATGAGGTTGGCTTTGGCACCGTCTAGCTGTTTCTCAAAGAACACGCGGCGTTGCTGGGCCTCGGTGACGGCCAGGCGGTTGAGGAGCTTGCCGAGTTCTTCAACGTGGGCGTTGGCCAGGGCAGCGGCAAAGGCGGGGTCTTTGTCGGACGCGTCGATGGTGATGAGGCCGTCTTTGCCGCTGGTGATTTGGACGTTGGCTGTCAGCTCTTTGCGGGCGTCTTGTTTGAAGTCTGACTCATAGCGCTCTATGAGCTTGAAGCGGTCAATCAAGCCGTCTTGCACGCTCACGCTTTTGGTGAAGGCGACGTATTGGTCGGCCGGGTTTTTGAGGCCGCTGGCCGCACCCGCCAGGCCACCCAGGGCGCCCAGGCTTTGCAGCATGGCGGCGGCACCGCTTTGCTGCTGCTGGGGGGGCATGAATTTGGTGGTGGCGGTGAAGGTGGGGGCGATAGTGAAGGTGATGCCCAGGGCGGTTAGGCCGGCAACAAGGGGGGCGAGGATGAGGAGGCGCAGGTTGTCAACTACTACTTGCAGGAGGTCTAGTAGGCTGATTTCGTCTTCGTCTTCGTCCCCGGGGGCAGGGGGCATGGATTGCCGCGCTTCGCTCGCAATGACGGATTCGGGGGAGGTGGATTGCCGCGCTTCGCTCGCAATGACGGGACTAGGCGCAATGACGTTGTTGAGATCGTTCATGGCTTAGTTGCGAATGGTTTTTAGGGCGGCGGCGCCTAGGCCGAATTGGTACAGGATGGCGGTCCAGTCTTTGGCGCCTTCTATGAACTTGCTGTAGGCGGTGCGGCGGTCCAGGGTGCCGGGCACAAAAATGGTGTCGCCGGGGTAAAGGCGTTTGCTGCTCAAGTTGGTGCCCAGCAGTGAGAAGCCGCGTGCGTTGGCTTCTACTGTGCCATCTGCACGGATGACCATGAGGTTGCCGGCGTCGGCGTCTCGGGTGAGGCCGGCTTTGTTCAGGTAGTCGTTAACGGTGTAGGCGGGTTTGTGGATGAAGGCGGTCTCAGACAGTACCTCGCCAAACACGCCCACAAAGCTGGGGCGGTTGGGTATGGTGATGGTGTCGCCGTCTTCCAGGGTAATGGGGGGTGGGGTGGGGTCGGCAGGGTCCAGGTCAAGGCTAATGCGGCCGCTGGCCTTGAGGCCTTGCAGGCGCTGCAGCATGATGCGCTGGCCGGCCAACTGAGATTGCACGGTGTTGCTTTTGTCGGTGTCGGTGACGTTTTGCAGGGCGGTGGCGGCTTGGGAGTTGATGTCGGACTCCATGCGGCGGATGGATTTGTTGAGGTTTTCTTGCTGCTGCACGCGAGTGGTTTCGCGGGTGAAGACGGTGCCGTAGGCAAAGGCGTTGCGGCTCAGGCCGCCCGCGCGTTGGATGAGCTCGGGCAGGGTGTCGCCGGGTTGTATTTGGTACACCCCGGGCACCATAACCTCGCCGCCCAGGCGCACAAACTGGGTGCGTTTTTCTATGGGTACGGGCAGGTCGTTCACGCCAAAGATGGTGACCACGTCACCCGACTTGAGGGTGAGGTTGTGGGCGGGGTCTTTGTCTTTGATGGCTTTGCCCAGGTTGAAGGGGATCAAGATGGTGCGGACTTCTTTGGCGTCTATGCGCTCTATGGCGGCGTAGTCCCAGTTGATTTCTTCAAGCAGGTTTTTCACATCATTGATGACGCGGTCGCCCGAGATGGCTTTGCCGGACTCGTACTGCACCATGATGTTTTTGCGGGTGTAGTAGTCAGACTGGATGAGAGCGTTGGCGTCGGGGATGAGGTCGGCCACGGTCATGCCGGGGCGAAACGCATGGCGCAGCGGGGCGGCCACGTTGCCGCGCAGGGTAACGGCGTTGGCAAACTCGGGACTGATTTTGAAGAGGGTGACCACATCGCCGTCGCGCACGGTGGACTTGAGGCCTTCGGGGTTGAGGGTGCGCTCTTCAACACTGCGGGGGGCTTTGCCCTGGGCGGGGTTGATGCGCTCCACCAAAATTTTGTGGGGCGTGGTGAGGATGTGCTGGCCGCCGCTGTAGGCCAGTAGCGAGGCTATTGACTCCTCTTTGCCGGTGAGCTCAAAGATGGCAGGGTTGTCTAGGGCGCCCAAGAGCGCCACGCGTGGGCCGGCGGGGGGGATGACGATGACGTCACCGGGGAGCAGGCGCAGGTCGTTGCTGGTGATGCCGCTGTGAATGAACTGGTACAGGTCTAGCGTGGCCACGGGCTTGCCGGCGCGCACCAGCTCTATCTTGCGCATGGAGCCGGTGGCACTGGGGCCGCCACTCTCAAACAAGGCGCTGAGCAGGGTAGACAGGCTTGACACGGTGTACACACCGGGTTTGCGGGCCTGGCCCACCACAAAGATCTGGATGGAGCGCAGGCGCCCCAGCGTGGCAGACAGCTCAAAGTTGTTGAACACGCGGCCGACGTGGGCCTTGAGGGTGGCCTCCAGGGCGTCGGCACGGGTGCCTGCAATGGTGATGGGGCCCACCTTGGGGATGGTGATTTGGCCGTTGCGGTCTATGGGCAACGTCACGCTTTGGTCTATGGCGCCCCAGATTTTGATGCTGACGTCATCACCCGGGCCCAGCACGTAGTTGGCGGGCACGGGGATGTCGGTAACCGAGGGGAAGCTGCTGCTGCCAAAGAGGTTGTAGCCATACAGGGGCAAGCTGCGGCCGGTGGTCTCTTGCACAAAGTTGGCAAACTGGTTGGTGCCCAGCGGGGGCAAGGGCACGCCACCTGCCAGAGCGGCGGCCAGGGCGGGGCTGGCGGCTGCGTCAGCGGTGTTGGTGCTGCTCAAGGTGCCGGCACTGCGCGCGGCGGGGGCCAGGCTGGGTGTGGCGGTGGCACTGGGGGCGAGCATGGAGGCGACGGTGGTGCCGGTGGTACCCGTAGATATGGGGGCAACCACCTGGGCGACACTCCAGGTGCAAAACAGGCTGGCGAGCGGGAGCAACAAGGCTGCTTTGTTTGGGATATGCATGAAAAGACGGGGCATTGACATTCAGGGATTCAGGGGTGGCTTAAAGGGCCATTTGCAGGGCAGGTTCTGGCGCCGGGGTACCGTTGCCAAAGCGACGATCCCGGGTGGCATACCAGGCCATGGCTTGGGTGAGGTGGCTGGCTGAAAAGCTGGGCCACAGCACATCGGTAAAAAAGAGTTCGGTGTAGGCCAGCTGCCAGAGCATGAAGTTGCTGATGCGGGACTCGCCGCCGGTGCGGATGAGCAGGTCGGGCGCGGGGGCGTAGGCCATGCTGAGGTGCTGGGCGAGCTGGTCTTCGGTGAGGGTGCTGGCGCTTTGATGCGGGTGGGCGGCTTGCCAGTTTTTGACGGCTTGCAGCATGTCCCACCGGCCGCCGTAGTTGGCGGCTATGGTCAGGGTGATGGTGGTGTTGTGGGCGGTGCTGGCCTGGGCGTGGTGTATGAGGGCCTGGATGCGGGCGTCAAACCCGCTGACGTCGCCAATGACCTTGAAGCAGACGCCCTTGGCGTTCATGTCTCTGACTTCTTTTTTAAGGTACAGGGCCATCAGGCCCATGAGGGCGGAGACCTCGACTTGGGGGCGTTGCCAGTTTTCGGTGCTGAAGGCAAAGAGGGTGATGTAACGCACGCCTTGCTCGGCGCAGGCTTGCACAATGCCCTGCACGCGGCGCGCGCCACTGGCATGACCCAGGGCCGCCGGCATGCCAAACTGCTTGGCCCAACGGCGGTTGCCGTCCATGATGATGGCAATGTGCTGGGGCACGGGCTGGCCTGACCGGGGTGCCAAAGCGGTCATGGGGCGACTCCAAAGGCCGGATGGGGCTGGGGTTTGGAATGGCTGACCGCGGGGTGCCCGGCGTCTGACGCCGTGTGCATGAGGTCCAGTATTTCTGGCATGGAGAGCTTGCTGACGCGGTGCTGGTTTTGGCGCTGCATCGCTGCAAAGCTGTGCCAGGTTTGGAGCGACTGGAGCTTGATGGTGGCGTAGTTGACCTGCAGCCAACCGGCCGCGGCCAGCTGCTGCAGGCAGGCTGAAAATGTGCCGCGCGACACACCGCACATGGCGGCCAGAAGCGACTGCTTGAGCGGTATCTCGAGGTGCGCGCCAAGCGGGTTGTTGGGCAGGTGCGATGAGTTGTTGAGGATGGCGGCTGACAACATGGCCAGGCCCAGGACAACACACAAGGCCGGGCTGCCGGTTCGCATCAGGGCCAGCATTTCTGCGTGCTGCTGGTCGCGCCAATGGGTCATGCGTGCAATGAACCGGGGGAATTCAGCCTCTTGTTCAAAGGCGGACAGCGCCTGGTCAAAGGGAATGCTCACCAGGCGCGCGGGGGTCAGGCAGAGGTAGTTGAAGCCGGATGGCTGGTTCAAAAACCCGGCTTCACCAAACCAGGTGCCGGAGCTGAAAATATTGACCGGGTTGAGTGTGCCGTCGCCACCCTGCCCGCTGGCGCAGACCACAAGGCCTTCAGCAAGGTAGATGAATGGCTGGCGCTTGTCGCCCTTGGACCAGATGACCTGGTCTGCCTCCAGTGTCTGGCTCCTGATGGCGGGCAGCATCCGGATGGCGCAGGCATCCGACAGTCCGACCGACTTCAATAGCTGATACGTATTGAACGACATCGCAGCTAGCGCGGAGGTCAGTCGGGGCTCAGCGGGCTACGTGGGCGGGGTATTGGGCCTGAGATATTTATTGAAATCATGATCACTTGCCCAGGACGCTTGCGACCTGGACCCTCCTTAAGTTTGACGATTTGCACTCATGTGCTTTCCGTATTTATGGATCGATTGTCAGCAATGAACCCACGCCTAAAAATTTGAATTGTACCCAAACGAACAAAGGCAAGGGCCTTTTGCTTGGGTGTTGTTTTTGGGCACCGCGACCCGTGCCGGAAAAGGGCTGCCGTGGAGAACAGGGCGCAGTGGCCCGGGGGTTTTGGCGGTGCTGGTTAAACTGGTGGAATACCAATTTAAGGAGTTCAGGCGAAGCCGACCATCAGTATGTTTTACGGGATTTTGGTGTCGATGTACGCACTGGACATCCAAAAACACCATTCACCTCACATCCATGTCCGTTATGCAGAGCATCGCGCATCTATCGAGATCCCGACGGGCGAAACGCTGGAAGGCAGCTTGCCCTCTAAGCAAATGAAGCTAGTGCAAGCCTGGATTGTTTTGCATTCGGATGAACTCATGGCCGATTGGGTACTTGCAGCTGCCGGTGAAACACCCTACAAAATTGACCCTTTGCGTTAAGGATTTCACCATGACCCCAGATGTAACCCATGTCAAAACAAAGGCCAACTTTGAACTTTTGGTCACATTTGCCGACGGCGCGTGCAAGGCGTTCTCGATGTTGCCTTACCTCCAATACCCAGCATTTAGTCCGTTGAAAGAGCCCGGAAAATTTGCGTTGGCGCATGTGTCTAACGGCACCGTGGAATGGACTGACGAAATCGACATATCTCCAGATACTCTCTACATCGCAGGACAGACAGTTGCTGGTTAAGCAGACGCCAGTAAGCTAATGCGGAAGGGCATTCGGAAGTTTTGCCGAGCTGCTGCGAGTGGCTGCTGCGCACGCAGATGAAGAGGGATGGATTGCCGCGTCGCTGGCGCTCCTCGCAATGACGGAGGGTGCTGGCGCTCCTCGCAATGACGGGGGGTGCTGGCGCTTCTCGCAACGAGCCCCTCTCCCAGCGCCGGGTAGGGCAATTGGGCTTCCGATAGAATCCGTTTTGCTCCGGGGTGTCGCCTTGTTTTAGTTATCAAGGACGGCTGAGATGGTGAAAACCGAACCCGTGAACTTGAATCGGATCATGCCGACGTAAGAAGAGCTGTCAGTGTGCGCGTAGAGCGCCCCTGGCTCATCTTTCGGTGCATGGTTCGTGTTTTCTCATGCTCCACTGGCCCCGAAAGAGTTACCGATGATCCCCACTGCCTTGATTACTGACCTGCTGGCTTTCATGCAGGCGCAGAGCCCGTCTGAAGACGCATTCAACGCACTGGCGCTCCAACTCTTCGGTCACCAGTACCAGTACAACCTGCCCTTTCAGCGCTTTTGCCAGCAGCGCGGCAAAACCGCGCGCACCGTCAAAAGCTGGCGCGACATTCCGGCGGTGCCGATCAATGGGTTCAAGGAACTCACGCTGAGCTGTGTGGCCCCCGCTGACGCTGCGCGCGTGTTCATGACCAGTGGCACCACGCAGGGCGACGTGAAAGGCAGGCACTACCACCCCACACTCACGATTTACGACGAATCCATGCGACGCAATTTTGCACAGCGCTTCATGGCGGGGCAGCCGGCCATGCGCATGGGCATCTTGTTTCCGACCGAGGTGCTGCTGCAAAACTCGTCTTTGGCGCACTACCTGGCTCTGGCGGTGGCGGAATTTGGCACGCCAGAGAGCCACTACCTGTTGACGCAAGAAGGCCTGGACGTTGAGCGCCTGGTGGCTGAGTTGGCGCGCGCACAAGCAAGCGGCGAGCCTTACGCGCTGCTGGGGGCGAGCTACAGCTTTGTGCACATTCTGGATGCCTTACAGCAGCGCGGGCGCTCATTTACCCTGCCGCCGGGCAGCCGGGTGCTGGACACCGGTGGCTTCAAGGGCCAGTCACGCGAGCTGGACATGGATGATTTTTATGCCCAGCTCTCCAGCGTGCTGGGCCTGGACCGGGCGGACTGCATCAACATGTACGGCATGACCGAACTGAGCACGCAGTTTTACGATGCGGGCAACGCTGTGCTGCCCTCGGTCAAGTCGGGCCCGCACTGGATCAGGACCCGGGTGGTGGACCCCTTGAGCGGGCACGATGTGCCACCGGGTGCGCGGGGCGTGCTGGCGCATTGCGATCTGGGCAACTTCAACTCGGTCACCACCATCCTCACCGAAGACGTGGGCGTGGCCGTGGACGGTGGGTTTTTGCTGCTGGGGCGGGCGCAGGGCAGCGCGGCCAAAGGCTGCTCGCTGGCGGTAGAAGAATTCCTGCAAGCGGCCAGGGCATGAGCACGGTGCAAGAGACCGCCGGCTACCTGCCCGGCCTGCTCGCCCATGAGGTGCAGTGGCACACCCTGAGCTTTACCCGGCGCGGCGACGCGCTGGAGGTGGCCGTGCCGGTGCTTGACGAGGCCCAAACCGTGGCGCTGGCCAACCGGGTGAAGGCCGCCAGCCAGTCGTATTTAAAAAGCCTGACCGTCACCCAGATCGTGGCGGTGGTGGACCAGGCCATTGCGCGCTTGCTGGACCCCCGAGACCCCTACCGCCAGAAGATGGACCGGCTGCTGCCGTGGGTCACGGGCTATGACGACGAGATGGTGCGCCTGGGGCTGACCGGGTATTTGAAGACTTTTAGGCAGCCGCAACTGCAGCGGTTTTTGGTGGAAGATTTTGGCAACCCCTTGCTGCTGGACGCCTTCCAGCCGCGCGCCAAGGGCGGGTTTGCCAAAGCCTTTGGGGTGGATCTGGCGGTGCATGTGTGGGCCGGCAATGTGCCGGGCCTGCCGCTGTGGAGCATGATTTCGGGCTTGCTGGTGAAGTCCGGCACCATCGGCAAGGTGGCCAGTGCCGAGCCGCTGATGGCCGGCTGGTTTGCCCAACTGCTGGCCGAGATCGACCCGCAATTAGCCGACTGCCTGGCCGTGGTGTGGTGGAAAGGTGGCGACACCGCGCGCGAAAAGACGACTTTTGCGCAGGCCGACCTGGTGCTGGCCTACGGCGGTAATGCCACGTTGGCGCAGATACGCCAGCAGGTGCCAGCCACCACGCGGTTTTTGCCGTTTGGGCACAAGCTCAGTTTTGGTCTGGTGGCAGCCTGCGCACTGGACGCCCGCAAGGCCCTGAAAACAGCCCAGCTGGCGGCGTTTGACGTGATGCGCTACGACCAGCAAGGCTGCTACTCGCCCCAGGTCTTTTACATTGAGCGCGGTGGCAAGGTCAGCCCTGACGTGTTTGCACGCTACCTCGCCCACGAGCTGGCGTGCCTGGAGACCAAGTACCCCCGGCGCGCCCTTGACCTGCATGAGGCCGCCAGTGTGGCTGCGTGGCGGCAAACCGAAGAACTCAAGACCCTGGCGCAACCTGGCGCAGCCGTTTTGGGCCAGGGTGCGTGGACCGTGGTGTACCGCGACGCCCCGCAGGCACTGGCCCCCAGCGCACTCAACCGCAGCGTGACGGTGGTGGCGGTGGACCAGCTGGCCGAGGTCATGCCGCTGCTGGCGCCGCACCGGGCTTTTTTGCAAACCGTGGGCGTGGCTGCAGCGCCGCGCGAGCTGCTGGCGCTGGCCGAGTGGCTGGGCAAGGTGGGGGTGACCCGCATTTGCGCGCTGGGCCAGATGACCGCGCCCGAAGCGGCCTGGCACCACGATGGGCGGTGCAGCCTGCTGGACCTGACCCAGATGGTGGACATTGAGGCCGGCGCCGAGGCGGCTTCCGAGGCCTTGGCTGCGTATGTGGATTAGGGGCTGACGATGGCGTTTTTGCATCTGCAGCAGGTCAGCTACCACTACCCGGGCCACGCCCCCGTGGTACGGGCCGTGGACTGGGAACTGGCGCGTGGCGAGTTTCATTGCCTGGTGGGGCGCAGCGGCTGTGGCAAGACCACGCTTCTTAAACTGGCCGCCGGGTTGTTGCAAGCGCCTGCGGGCCAGGTGATGCTGGCGGGCCAGCGCCTGCTGAAGCCGGGCCCCGCGTTGGGCTTTGTCTTTCAGTCCCCCACGCTGCTGGAGTGGCGCACGGTGCTGGACAACGTGCTGCTGCCCATCAGCCTGCAGCGCAGCCCCGATGCCGCCGACCTGGCGCGTGCGCAGATGCTGCTGGCATTGATGGGCATGGCCAGCTACGCGGACCGCTACCCCCCGGCGCTGTCTGGCGGGCAGCAGAGCCGGGTGGCGCTGGCCCGGGCGCTGGTGCTGGCGCCTACGCTGCTGTTGCTGGACGAACCGTTTGCCGCGCTGGACGCCATCACCCGAGAGGAGCTGCAGGACGATCTGCTGCACCTGTGCGCGCTGGGCCAGACCAGCGTGCTGTTTGTGACCCACGACATTCATGAGGCCGTGTACCTGGCTGACCGCGTGGCGGTGATGGACCAGGGGCACATCACCGCCGATATTGCCGTGCCGCTGCCCCGGCCACGCCAGCAGGCCCTGCGTTACGAGCCGCCCTTTAATGCGCTGTGCGCACGGGTGCGCCAAGCCATGGACGGGGGCACCACATGAAAGCGGGCCAGTGGCTGCGTTGGGGCGTCTTTTTGCTGCTCATTGGCGCTTGGGAGCTGTTTTGCCGCAGTGCGAGTCTGTCGGCGCTGGTGCTGCCCGCACCCAGCGCCATTGGGGAGGCGTTGTGGAGTGGCATGGCCACGGGTTACTTCTGGCCGCACCTGCGGCACACCGCCACCGAGTTGGTCTTGGGGCTGACGCTGGGCTCCCTGCTGGGTTTTGTGGGCGGCACGCTGATGGCGGAGTCCGGCGCCTTGCGGCGTTTTCTCATGCCCTATGTGGTGGTGAGCCAGGTGGTGCCCAAGCTGGCGCTGGCGCCGCTGTTCATTGTGTGGTTTGGCTTTGGCATGACCTCCACCGTGGTGATTACCGCGCTGATCTGCTTTTTTCCGCTGATGGAAAACACCCTGACCAGCCTGCAACAGGTCAACCCGCAAAAGCTCGAACTCTTCAAAATGCTGGGCGCCACGCGCCTGCAAACGCTGTGGCGGCTGAAGATTCCTGCCGGGTTGCCCGGCATCATGGCGGGCTTTCGGGTGGCTGCCGTGCTGGCCCTGGTGGGCGCGGTGGTGGGCGAATTCATTGGCAGCAGCCAGGGTTTGGGGGCGCTGATCATTGCCTCCCAAAGCATGATGGATACACCCCTCATGTTTGCTGTGCTGGTGATCATCACCTTATTGGGCTGGCTGGTCTACCAGCTGGCCCTGGGGCTGGAGCGACTGTGCCAGGCCCCAAATTCCAAATTTTTTAAAGGGAAAACATGAAAAAACTCGACATCCATACTCTGCTGGCCGCGTGCACCGTCACGCTCAGTGCCTTTCTGCCACTCGGCACCAGCCAGGCCGCCGGGCCCGACAAAGTGACGGTGGCCGGCTGGAGCCAGCCCATCACCGAGGTCACGAACTTGCTGACCGAGGAGGAAAAGGGCTTCTTCAAGGCCCAGGGCGTGAGCCTGAGCTACCTGCCCGGCGCGGGGGGTGGGGATGCGATTCGCAACATGCTCACGGGCCAGGCCACGGTGGCGTTCACCGACCCCGGCTCGTTTTTTGCAGCGCTGGACAAGGGCGAGAAGCTGCGGGCCATCTATGACATTTACCCGCAAAACGTGTTCAACGTGGTGTCTTTGAAGGGCAGCAACATCACCAAGCCCGCCGACCTCAAGGGCAAGAAAATTGGCGTCTACAGCCTCTCCAGCGGCACGCGGCAAAACCTGCTGGTGCTGCTGCAACAGGTGGGCTTGAAAGAGAGCGATGTGACCATTGTGGTCACCGGCCTGCTCAATTTCGCGCCCTTGATTCAGGGCCAGGTGGACGCTACCGCCGCCACTGACACCGGCCTGCTGGTGGGCAAGCAGCGCGGGCTGGGGGAGGTGAATGTGATTGACGTGCGGGATCACCTGAATGTCTCGAGCGACTTCTTTGTGGTGACCGAGGACACCTACCAGACGAAAAAAGAGGTGTTGAAACGCTTCTTGAAGGCCTACCGCGACAGCGCGGCGTGGATGATCAAAAACCCGGACGAAGCGGCCGAGCTGGCGGTCAAACGCGCGATTGACGGCAAAAACGTGGCGATCAACCGCGAGATCATTCGCCTGCGCAATGCCTCCAGTGTGTCACCCCTGACCGACGCCAAAGGCCTGGGCCACTTTGATGTGGCCTCGCTGCAAAAAGCGGCTGACACCTACAAGAAGCTGGGCCTCATCCAGCGTGACATCAAGGTGGCAGACGTGGTGGTGCACGACCTGATACCGGCAAAATAAGGACATCCAGGCCATGAACTTCACAGGCAAAGTGGTGCTGGTCACCGGCGCCAGCCGGGGCATTGGGGCGGCGATTGCGCAGGCTTTTGCCCAGGAAGGCGCGCTGGTAATAATCAATTACCTGCGCAACGCCGCAGCAGCCGAGGCCGTGGTGGCACAGTGCAAGGCGGCGGGCGGCGACGCGTTTGCCGTGCAGGCCGATGTGACGTCCGAGGCCGACGTGGCCCGCCTCATCGAGACCGCGCTGATGGAGGCGGGCAAGATTGATGTGCTGGTGAACAACGCGTTTGCGCCCTACAGCTTCAACCCCGAGCGGCGCGCGCTGTTTTGGGAGCTGGCGTGGGCTGACTACCAGCGCCAGATTGACGGCGCTTTGGGCTCGACCTTTCAGGTGTGCAAGGCGCTGCTACCGCACTTCAGGCACCGGGGCCAGGGCTGCATCGTCAACCTGGCCAGCGACCTGGTGCACCGCCCCAGCGTGGCCTACCACGACTACACCACGGCCAAAGCGGCGCTGGTTGGCTTTAGCCGCAACCTGGCCACCGAGCTGGGGCCGCTGGGTATTCGGGTCAATTGCGTGGCCCCCGGCCTGGTGTGCCCCACGCAGGCCAGCCGGGACACGCGTGAAGAAGTCAAGGACATGATTGCCGCGCAAACGCCGCTGCGCCGCATTGCCACGCCAGCCGATGTGGCGGGGCCGGTGCTGTTTTTGGCCAGCGACTGGAGCCGTTTCATGACCGGGCAAACCCTGCTGGTGGATGGTGGCTTGGTGATGGCCTGACGCAATGGAGTAACCTCTGCGCTCTTCAAAAGGACTCCGCATGAAAAAACTCAACATCACCATTCAGCTCGAACTCTCGGTCCCCGATGACTGGGAGCTGGCTACCACTTCAGAAGGCGGCCAAGTCCTGAAGCTGCCCAACCAGCAGTTCATGGACATGGCGATTGAGCCGCTGTTTGCCACTGACCCGGAAGAAACCTGGAGCAGCTCCGAGGATGACGATGTGCTGAACGACATCCTGGACATGGTGGAGAGCGAAGAAGTGACTTACCAGTTCATCACACACTAAGCCCCCTGCCCCGCCCTGCCCTGCCCTGTGCAGGTCAGATTTTTCCGCGCACCATGGCCATGATGTCAGTGGGGTTCAGGGTGCTGGCTTTTTGCTGGATTTGCGGCAGGTACTGGCTTTGCAACTGCTTGGCGGGTGCCAGCATCTCCTGAAAGGTGGTGCGCAGCAGCTCGGTGCTCATGACCCGCCCGCCGCCGTAATAGCGCCTGGCCACCTGACCCAGCGCATAGGTGGTGGCAAACGAAAACGCCACCCCGGTGGCCGCGCTGCCCAGGCCACCGAGCGTGCGCCCGGCGAGCTTGCCCAGCAAGCCCCCCATGAGCTTGCGGCCAAACTGCTCCAGGTCTTGAGATGTCAGCCCGACCCCCGCCGCCGCGATGAATTCCCGGATGTGCCCCTGGTCCAGCTCCACGCCATGCGCTTTGCCAATGCCATAGACCATCTTGACCTGCAGCGGAATGATCGCCATGCTGGCCCACGACTGGGGCAGCAGCTCCAGCGCACCATTGAGCACGGCGTAGTTCAGGATGGACTTGTCCAGCTCCGCCTGCGACACGGATGACTGGGCTGGCTGGGCCACCGCAGCCGCCACGGCCACGGCAGGCGCGTGGACTGCGATGGGCAAGGCAGTTAACAGCGCATCGGCTTGTGCGTCAAACGCCTGGGTGGCTTGGTCGGCCAGGCCCAGGAGCTGCTTGAGCTGCGCCAAAAAAGCCACCTCTTTGGGGCTTTGGCGGCCGTCGGCATCGCACACGCACACGGCCATCTCGTAGGCCAGCTGGCGCTGCCCGTTGTCGGTGAGGGCTTGCGCCGCACTGGCCAGGGAGAAGCGCTTGAGCAAGACATCCTGGTACAGGGTGGAGAGTTCGGGGCCACCGGCTTCACCGGCCAGCGAGGCCGCGATGCGGCGAATTTCCTCGCGCTCGGACTCGGCTTTTTCGCCATCGGCAAAGGCGGCAAACAGCGCAATGGCCAGCAAGGATTTTTGATCAGAGGTGTTCATGGCTTTAAAGGGTGGGGGGTTCGGGTTGGATAGCTGCGAATCATAATTTGCGCGGCCAAGGGCTTGAAGACGGTAAGGATTTAAGCGCGCCGGCCTCATTTCTTGCTCCTTTTTTTATATTGCAAAGGCATATAAGACGCTGACCAGAGGCCAACTTGGTCATGTAATGGCTCTTTGGGGCTCCCGGGGCGGCCAGAGCCTCTTGCGGCACACCCCGCTACCCTTCTTTGCACAAAGGCTCGCGCGGTTTACACGCCAGACACATGGGTCGACCACGATCAAAACCTGATCACCCGAAGGAGTCCCTCCATGAAAACCACCCTTGTTTGTGCCCTTGTTGCAGCCAGTCTGGGCCTTGGCTCGCTGGCCTACGCACAGCCCAACGACACGCCGGGCGCCCGGTCAGAACAGCGGGGCTCACGCCAGGGTGACCGCAATGACAGGCACCAGGACAACCGGCGAGCCGACCGCCACGACGACCGCCGCGGTAACTCCCATGCCAATCGCAACGACGACCGGCGCTATGACTACCCCGATGCGCGCCGCAATGACCGGCACGATCACTACAACGCCCGCGGCCCCCAGTTCAGGCGCGGCGGCTACATCCCCTATGAGTACCGCAGCCGCCAGTATGTGGTGACCCAGTACGCCCCCTACCATCTGAGCCCGCCCCCGCGCGGCCACCAGTGGGTGCAGGTGGGCAGCGACTATGTGCTGATTGCCATCGCCACGGGCCTGATCGCCAATATCATTTTGAACAATTGATAATCGCCGGATGAGCAATCCGGCCCCTCCCTCCCCCGGCGCCCGCCCCCCGGGCTCGCGCCTGGTCCTGTTCAACAAACCCTATGGGGTGTTGAGCCAGTTCACGCCCGAGGGCCGGTGGCGCGGGCTGAGCGACTTCATCAACATCCCGGGCGTTTATGTGGCTGGCCGTCTGGATGCCGACAGTGAAGGCTTGCTGCTGCTGACCAATGACGGCAAGCTGCAGGCCCACATTGCCGACCCCCGCTACAAGATGGAAAAGACCTATTGGGTGCAGGTGGAGGGTGAGCCCGGTGAGGCGGCGCTGCAAGCCCTGCGCCGGGGCGTGCAACTCAATGACGGACTGACCCGGCCGGCACGGGCAGAGCGGATGGCGCCGCCACCGGACCTGTGGGGCCGCGAGCCTCCGGTGCGGGTGCGCCAGGCCATTCCCACCGCCTGGGTGGCGCTGACCCTCTCCGAGGGACGCAACCGCCAGGTGCGGCGCATGACTGCGGCGGTGGGTTTCCCGACACTGCGGTTGATCCGCGCGGCCATAGGTCCCCATACCCTGCGAGGGCTGGCACCCGGCACCAGCCGGGGCTGAATGGCCGCGACGCTGACAAAATACAGGGCCCACGGCTTGGGCCGCTCCCTGTAGCCTCAAAAAATGGACGCTTCTTGAACCTTGCAATCACCTGGCTGGCCCCTGCCGCCCACCCCCCGGCGGGCGCATGGGCACCGGGCCGGGCGGGCTGCTCCGGGCTGGAGGCGCCAAACCCAGGCGCCAGCGCGCCATGACAACCGCGCAATGGTTCCTGCTGGTCGGCGGCCTGTTGCTGGTGATGGGGCTGACCACCACTGCCCTCAAGCGCGCGCCGGTCACCACGGCCATCATTTACCTGGCGGTGGGCCTGCTGGTGGGCCCCAGCGGGCTCAATGCGTTTCACTTCAACCCCCTGAAACAGTCGGCCTTGCTGGAGGTTCTGACTGAGATTGCGGTGCTGATCTCGCTGTTTTCTGCGGGCATCAAGATGCCGGCGCCGTTCAGCCTGAACCGCTGGCGCGCACCTATTTTGTTGGCCACCGTCTCCATGGCGGTCACCGTGGCGCTGGTGGCGGCGTTTTCATACTTTGTGTTAGGGCTGCCCTGGGGCGCAGGGGTGCTGCTCGGCGCCATTGTGGCGCCCACCGACCCGGTGCTGGCCACCGATGTGCAAATCCGCCACCCGGGCGACCGGGACCAGCTGCGTTTCACCCTGACGTCAGAGGCTGGCATGAACGACGGCAGTGCGTTTCCGTTTGTGCTGCTGGGGCTGGGCTTGCTGGGCCTGCATGAACTGGGCGACGGGGGCTGGCGCTGGATCATGGTGGATGTGCTGTGGGCCACCGTGGGCGGCATTGCTTTGGGTGTGATCGCTGGCCACGGCCTGGCCCGCCTGAGCTGGAAACTGCGCGGTGGCACCCACCAACATGAATTGCTGGACGACTTTTTGGGCCTGGGGCTGATTGGCGTGGTCTACGGGCTGGCCGTTGCCATCAGCGTCTGGGGCTTTCTGGCCGTCTTTTTTGCCGCGGTGGCTCTGCGCCAGACTGAATTGAAGCTGGCTGCGGCAGCGCCAGCGGAACCGCCGGGGCAAGCGCCCCGGACCCTGGTCAGCCAGGGTTCCCTGATTTTCAAGGAGCATCTGGAGCGGCTGTCGGAGTTGTGCCTGATTTTGCTGGTCGGCGGGACGCTCTTCTGGAGCTCCTGGAGTTGGTCAGCCGTGGGGTTGGCTTTGTTTTTGTTTTTGATTGCGCGGCCGGTCAGCGTGGTGCTGGGCCTGGTGGGCACCGACGTCCCCTGGCGGGTTCGTGGCATGGCCGGCTGGTTTGGGGTGCGTGGCATCGGGTCGCTGTATTACCTGATGTACGCCTTGCAACACGGGCTGCCGGAAGAACTGGGACTGCAATTGATCCAGCTGACCCTGATTGTGGTGACGCTCTCCATCTTTTTGCATGGCGTCAGTGTCAAGCCTGCCATGCGCCACTTCTGGAAAAAGGGCAAGCAAAGCAAGACGCCGTAGCTCAACGCCACTGATATTTTTAACCTTTTGAAAGGCATCCCCCATGAAAGCCATCTGGAACAACACTGTCATCGCCGAGAGCGACGACACCGTCGCGGTTGAGGGCAATTGCTACTTTCCCGAGAGTTCGCTCAAGCGCGAGTTCGTGACCTTCAGCAACCACAAAACGTCCTGCAGCTGGAAAGGCCAGGCCAGCTACTACTCGCTGCTGGTCAATGGCGAGCTCAACGCCGATGCCGTGTGGTACTACCCCGACCCCAAGCCGGAAGCCGAGGTGGTGAAAGGCCTCGTGGCCTTCTGGAAAGGGGTCAACGTGCAATGAGCGGCTCGTGGTACGACCGCCACATTCTTCCCCACGCGCTGGACTTTGCCTGTGGGCTGCCCATGGTGGGGCGCATGCGGGCCCAAGTGGTGCCGCTGGCCCGGGGCCGCGTGCTGGAGGTGGGTATTGGCACCGGACTCAACCTGCGCTATTACGACAAAACGCGCGTCAGCCAGATCACTGCGCTGGACCCGGCGCTGGAGTTGCACCCCCTGGCCCGCCAACGCATGAGGGAAGCGGGGCTTGAGGTCACCCTGCTGGGTTTGTCTGCCGAAAAAATCCCGCTGCCCGATGCCAGCTTTGACACCGTGCTGATGACCTACACCCTGTGCACCATTCCCGACCCGATGGCCGCTCTGCATGAGATGCGCCGGGTGCTGGCCCCGGGCGGGCAATTGCTGTACTGCGAGCATGGTCGGGCGCCAGACGAATCGGTGCGCCGCTGGCAAGAGCGCTTGCAACCGCTGTGGGGACCGCTGGCGGGTGGCTGCCATTTGGGGCGCGACATCCCGGCCTTGCTGCAGTCTGCGGGGTTTGAACTGCCCGACCTGCACACCCGCTACCTGCCCGGGCCCCGGCCCATGACGTTTCATTACTGGGGCGTGGCCCACTGACTACAGGGGTTGTCGAACTTGTCGGGCTGAGTTCATTGTGATTTTTCTTGCAGCTTGAGAAACGCGTCTATTGCCAGGATGAGACATCCGGTCGCATGCTGAAACTCAGCTGCCAGGACCAGCAAGTCTTTGTCACCAGAAACCAGCACCCTCGCCTTGCCGGCCACTGCCAAGTGAAGAAATGGCATGTCCAGCAGATCCCGGCATTCGGGCACCGGAGGCGGCGGATGGGGAATTCGCACCGTTTGGGCGTATGGCAGGTAGTCCGCCAGTAACTCGTCTTGATCTGACTTTGACAGACGAAACTTGGGGTAGGCCAGCACGCGCACCAACTCTTGCACACTGTCCGCGCTCGCCAAAGGCACAAAGCCCCCCTGCTGCCAACCGAAACGAAGGCGCCCCGCTTGTCCGCCAGCAAACACCAGTGCCGACAACACAGCATTGGTGTCCAGCACCACGCGCATTGGGCTGGTCATGGTTGGGTGACGGGGTACGGCGCAACAGGTTCTGCAGCCAACGCGGGCGCGGCTTGGTTCGACCGCGCCCAATTGACCGCATTGGCAATATCAACCTCCGTTAAATCGAGTTCTGCCAACTTGGCCCGCACCGCATCGCTGCGCTGAATGCGTACCGGCGTGAGAATGATCTGCCCGTCCCGGGTTTCCACATCAAAGTACTGGGCAGCACCCACGGCTTGCGTCACGCTCTTGGGCAGCGTGAGCTGGTTCTTGGAGGTCATTTTTGCTAACATGGCAGTTCTCAAAAAGTAAGGAATACTTACTTTAGCTATTTTCCATATTCCTGTCTAGGCCCACGCCAAAAACTCACCTGACGCAAGGAACCCATGACCTCCAGCACACACTCCACCGCACCCAAAGTACTGGCCTAAGTGATGCCTGGCGAACTGGGCCTGCTGACCCATATAGCCAAACGCGCCGGCCTGCCGTGGGATTGCATTTTGTCGGCAGAGTCTTCAAAGCCTACAAGCCCGACCCCGTCACGTACCTGGGCGTGGCCAGGGTGTTTGACGTGAACCCTCCCGGGGTGATGCCGGTGGGCAGACTTAAGTCGGGCAACACCACCGCCGCAAGGCCATGCTGTTTGAGCAAGGTTTTGATGTGCTGCACAAAGTTGAGCTGCTTGTGGCTGGTAGTGGCTGGTAGTGGCCCATCAGGCGCTGAACAGCTCTGAATGCGTTGCGGAATGCACAAAATTGATGGCATTGCCTGCCCGGTGGTAAATCAGCAGGAAGTCACCACCAATATGACATTCCCTGTGATCAGCCCACTCGCCTTTCAATGCATGGTCCAGCCACTCGGGTCCCAGCGGTTGGTCATTGACAACCGGCAACATCATGGCTTGCTTGAGACGCACCATGTCATGGCGTCCGGAGTGGCTGAGGCGCTGCCAGTCTTTCAAAAACGTCTTGGTGTAATCCGCTGCCTTGGGCAGGGATGCACGTTTACTGGCGGCTGTTTTTTTCAAGATCAGCCAGCAATGCGTCCGCGTCGGCAAACCTGGCTTTGCGCTTGGCCATCATGATGCGCGATTCGGCAATGGCCGCCTGCGTTTCGGCGTTCGGCACCTTCAGTTCCAATGGAAACGCCTGATCGACCACAACGCGACGCAAAAAAAGTCGAACTGCGTCCGACATTGACAAACCCATGGCAGTCAGTGCCTGGGTTGCCTGGTCTTTGATGTCATCGTCCACTCGGATGTGGATCATGGAAGTTTGTGCGCTCATTGCATTTCTCCTGATTGGAGATGAATCATGTATCTCAATTGAGGTTGGAGCGAGGCCTTCAACCCAAAAATTGACAGCGCACCGGCCACTCGTTACATTAATAACCAATCAGTCATTAATTTAATGAACCGCCCCGCTCCATCCTGCCAACCTCCATCAGAACTGGTGAGCCGCCATGCACGCCGTAAAGAGGCGCGGCCGGGGGAGTTGCTGGATGCTGCGCTGGATTTGTTTGTTGAAAAAGGCTTTGCAGCCACCAAGGCCGAAGAGGTCGCCCGGCGTGCCGGGGTGTCCAAAGGCACGCTGTTTCTGTATTTTTCGAGCAAGGAAGAGTTGTTCAAGGCGGTGGTCAGGAAGAACATTGCTGGGCGCTTTGCCGAGTGGAATGCCGAGTTCGATACCTTTGAAGGCAGCACGCCCGACTTGTTGCGCTACGCCATGACGATGTGGTGGCTGCGCCTGGGCAGCACCAAAGCCTCGGGCATCACCAAACTGATGCTCAGCGAGGCCCATAATTTTCCGGAGTTGGCGGCCTTCTACCAGCATGAGGTCATCCAGCCGGCCCATGTGCTGATCCGGCGGATTTTGCAGCGCGGCGTGGACCGGGGTGAATTTGCGCCCCTGAACCTGAAATATGGCGTCTACAGCGTGCTGGCACCCATGTTGTTTTTGCAATTGATGATGCACTCCAAAAACGCCTGTATCGAGCCCTCTGACGCCTCGGCCGTGGAGCCTGAGGAATACATTGCGGCTCAACTGCAAACCATTTTGGCTGGCCTGTGTGTTCGCCCGCCGGCTCCCAACCCTTTCAAAAAAATTCCCACACCATGAAACCCTGGTTGAAATGGGCGCTGACCGCGCTGTTGTTGTGTGCGCTCGCTGCGGGTGTCTGGCAAGCCGGATTGATCCCAGGATCTCAACAAGCGCCCCTGGAAACCCGGGCGACCCAGCGCAGCCAGACCGTGGTGGAGCTGGCCGGTACCGATGTCGTGCGAGTCAAAACGCGTGAGCTGGCCCAGGGTGTGCCGATCTCGGGCGCCCTCAAGGCGGCGAATACCGCCCTGGTGAAGGCCAGGGTGGCAGGCGAGTTGCAGGGGCTCACGGTGCGTGAGGGCGATACCGTCAAGGCGGGGCAAATCATCGCCCGCATTGATTCGACCGAATACGAAGCCCGCGTGCGCCAGGCGCAGCAGCAAGCGCAGGCTGCCGCCGCCCAGGTGGACATTGCCCGCCGACAGTTCGAGAACAACCGCTCGCTGGTAGCGCAGGGCTTTATTTCCAAAACAGCGCTTGAGTCCTCCACCGCCAGTTTGGCCGCTGCCGAAGCCACCTACCAGGCCGCACAGGCCAACGCCGACATTGCGGCCAAAGCCGTAGGTGACACCGTCATGCGTGCACCCTTGAGCGGCGTGATCTCGCAACGCTTGGCGCAGCCGGGAGAGCGGGTTGCGGTTGAAGGACGCATTGTCGAAATTGTGGACTTGAGCCAGTTGGAGCTGGAAGCCGCCTTGAGCGCCGGGGAGTCACTGGCCGTGCGCGTGGGCCAAACTGCGCAGCTTCAGATTGAAGGCTCAACCCAAAAGCTCAATGCCAGGGTGGTGCGCATCAACCCCAGCGCGGTGGCAGGCAGCCGGGCGGTGCTGGTTTATCTCACTGTGGAGAGCGTGCCAGGCCTGCGCCAGGGTCTGTTCGCCCAGGGCACCTTGGGCACACAGCGAGTGCAGGCGATGGTGGTGCCCCTGAGCGCCGTGCGCACTGACAAACCCGAGCCTTATGTGCAGTTGATCGACCAAGGCCAGGTGGTGCACCAGCGTGTGCAGATGGGTGCGCGCGGCGAGGTCGACGGCCAGGCCATGGTGGCGATTGCAGGTGTGGCCGAGAACGCCTCGGTGGTCGCTGGCACGGTGGGCGTTTTGCGCGAAGGCAGCGCCGTCAAGTTACCCCAAAGCGGCCAGTAAGCCATGTGGTTCACCCGCGTCAGCCTGCACAACCCGGTCTTTGCCACCATGGTCATGATGGCCATTGTGGTGTTGGGCCTGTTCTCTTACCAACGCCTGCAGGTCGACCAGTACCCCAGCATTGACTTTCCCGTGGTGGTGGTCACAGCAGACTATCCCGGCGCATCACCTGAAATTGTCGAGAGCGAAGTTACCAAAAAAATTGAGGAAGGCGTCAACTCGATTGCCGGTATCAACGCCCTGACCTCGCGCAGCTACGAGGGCCAGTCGGTCGTCATCATTGAGTTCCAGCTGCACATCGATGGCCGCAAGGCCGCCGAAGACGTGCGCGAAAAGGTGGCCTTGCTGCGTCCCTTGCTGCGCACCGAGGTCAAGGAGCCTCGGGTGTTGCGGTTTGACCCCAGCAGCCGCGCGGTCTGGTCCCTGGCCGTGTTGCCGGATGCGAGCCAGGGCAAAGACAACGCGAAGACACCGGTTTTATCGGACGTGGAGCTGACCAACTGGGCCGATCAGGTCTTGCGCAAGCGCCTGGAAAACGTGCGCGGGGTGGGCTCGGTCACGGTGGTGGGTGGCACCAAGCGGGAAATCAACATTTACCTCAATCCGCAGGCACTGGAAGCTTTTGGCATCACACCCGAGCAGGTTGCCACAGCTGTGCGCAATGAAAACCAGGACCTGCCGGTGGGCGCCATCCGGGCGCTGGAGCAGGAACGGGTGGTACAGATCCAGGCCCGCGTGAAGCGCCCCGAGGAGTTCGGCCGCATCATCGTGGCGCGCAAAAACGGGGCTCCCGTGCGCGTGGAGCAGCTGGCGCAGGTGGTGGACGGCGCCCAGGAGACCGAGACCCTGGCTCTGTTCAATGGCCAGCGGACGCTCTTGCTGAATGTCCAGAAGTCGCAGGACGAAAACACCATTGCCGTGATTGACGGCCTGCTCAAGACCATGGCAGAGATGAAACCCCTGCTGCCGGCTGGCGTACGACTGGAGCCAGTCACCGACGGCTCACGCCAGATCCGCGTGGCGGTGGACAACGTGCGCCAGACCTTGTTTGAGGGCGCCCTGCTCACCATCCTCATTGTGTTTTTGTTCCTGAATTCCTGGCGCTCCACGGTGATAACCGGCCTGACCCTGCCGATTGCCCTGATTGGCACGTTTTTGTTCATGAACCTGTTCGGCTTCACCATCAACATGATCACGCTGATGGCGCTGAGCCTGTGTGTGGGCTTGCTGATTGACGATGCGATTGTGGTGCGCGAGAACATCGTGCGCCATGTGCAAATGGGCAAGTCGCCCTACCAGGCCTCGCTGGACGGCACCGAAGAGATTGGGCTGGCGGTGCTGGCCACCACCCTGTCCATCGTGGCGGTTTTTTTGCCGATTGGCTTCATGGGCGGCATCATCGGGAAGTTTTTTCATGAGTTCGGCATCACCATCGTGGCTGCGGTGATGATCTCCATGTTTGTCAGCTTCACGCTGGACCCCATGATGTCTTCAGTCTGGCACGACCCGAGCATTGAAGCCCATGGCCTCAAGCCCGACGGTACCTCAAGACGACCCCTCACCTTTTACGACAAAACCATTGGCCGGGTCACCGGCTGGGTGGACCGGGCCACCGAGTGGCTGGTGGAGGCCTACCAAAGCATCTTGCGCTGGGCGCTGGTGCACAAGATCAAGACCCTGCTGCTGGCCCTGGCCATCTTTGTCACCAGTGTCTTCATGGTGCCGCTCCTGGGCACCGAGTTTGTACCCAAGGCCGACTTCTCCGAGACCTCGCTTAATTTTTATACCCCCATGGGCTCCTCGCTGGAGGTGACCGAAGCCAAGGCACGCCAGGTCGCTGGCATCGTACGGGAGTTTCCCGAGGTTCGCTACACGCTGGCTACGATCAACACCGGCAATGCGGCTGGCAAGAGTTACGTGAGCCTGTATGTGCGTATGGTGGACCGCAAGGACCGAAGCCGCAGCGTGGATGAGATGAGCCAGGTCTTGCGCGAGCGGCTCAAGCAAATTCCCGGGATCACCGTGACCCATGTGGGTTTGCTCGACCCGGTGGGCGGGCAAAAGCAGATTGAGTTCTCTTTGCAGGGCCCGGACCTGGCCGAACTCGACCGGATCACCCGCCTGGTGATGGCCAAGTTACAACCCATTGCGGGCCTGGTTGACCTGGACTCCAGTGCCAAACCCAATAAGCCGACGCTGGAAGTGGCTGTCAACCGGGACGCCGCCTCAGACCTGGGCCTGGGCATCGGCCAGATTGGCAGCGCCCTGCGCACCCTGGTGGCGGGGCAAACCGTGGGCAACTGGCGTGCGCCCGATGACCAGACCTACGACGTGAATGTGCGCCTGGCGCCCCAGGCCCGCAATAACCCGGACGACCTGCTGCGCCTGCCCTTCACGGTGGGCGCCAACGCGGACGGCAGTCCGCGCGTGGTGCGCCTGAACCAGGTGGCCACACTCAGCGAGTCCACCGGCCCCAACCAGATCAACCGGCGTGACCTGACCCGTGAGGTGTCCATCAATGCCAACGTCTACGACCGATCCGCCGGCGAGGTCTCGGCGGACATCAAGGCGGCGCTGGAGGGCATCAGCTTCCCGCCGGGCTACCGCTACCAGTTTGGCGGCTCCACCAAGAACATGGCCGAGTCGTTTGGCTACGCCATCTCGGCGCTGGTGATGGCGATTGTGTTCATCTACATGATTCTGGCGAGCCAGTTCAAGAGCTTTTTGCAGCCGCTGGCGCTGATGACCGCGTTGCCACTCACGCTCATTGGCGTGGTGTTGGCGCTGCTGATGTTCCGCTCCACCCTGTCCATGTTTTCGGTGATCGGGGTGGTGATGTTGATGGGCCTGGTCACCAAAAACGCCATTTTGCTGATCGACTTTGCCATCCGTGCGCGGGAGCCTGGCGTGGATGCACAGGGTCAAGAGGTCGCCGGCCTGGAGCGCAACGCCGCCTTGCTGATGGCGGCCAAGGTGCGGCTGCGCCCCATTTTGATGACCACGCTGGCCATGATTTTTGGCATGCTGCCGCTGGCACTCGCCTTGTCCGAGGGCTCGGAGCAGCGCGCCCCCATGGGGCAAGCCGTGATAGGTGGCGTGATCACCTCGTCCTTGCTGACCCTGGTGGTGGTGCCGGTCGTGTATTGCTACATGGATGATCTGGCGCAATGGCTGCGTCGGTTATGGGGCACCAAGCCCGGCTCAACCGCCAACGCCGCCGGGTAAAATGCATGAGAATCGGTTAACATACCCCCCGGAGTACCAAATGAACTTAGAACAAGCCCGTTTCAACATGATCGAACAGCAAATCCGTCCCTGGGATGTGGTCGATGCCGGGGTGCTGAGCCTGCTGTCGGTGGTCCGGCGTGAGGACTTCGTGCCACTCGCCCACAAGGCGCTGGCGTTTGTTGATATGGAGATTCCGCTGGGCCATGGCCAGTGCATGCTGGCTCCCCGGGTGGAGGCCCGCATGTTGCAGGACGCGGCCTTGGTCGGCGGCGAAAGCGTGCTGGAAATCGGTGCCGGTTCGGGCTTCATGGCTGCGATGCTCGCGCACCGGGCCCAGCGTGTGATCTCGCTTGAAATCATTCCCGAGCTGGCGCAAATGGCCCGCGCCAACCTCCAGAAATCAGGCATCCACAACGTTGAAGTGCGGGAGTTTGACGGTGCCAAAGGCGCGCCGGCCGAGAGCCCGTTCGATGTCATCCTGCTCAGCGGCTCGGTGGCCCAGGTGCCCCAAAACCTGCTGCAGCACCTCAAGATCGGTGGCCGCCTGATCACGGTGGTGGGTGAGGAGCCGGTGATGCGCGCCACCGTGGTGACCCGCTCCGGTGAGACCAGCTTCACCACCCAGCAGCCCTGGGACACCGTGGTGCCCCGCCTGCTCAATTTCCCTGAACCCTCTCATTTTCAATTTTGACGCCATGATCACTCAAGTCCGTCCCGCTGATCTCTCTGCCTGGTTTGACACCGTGCGCGCCTTCGGCACGCCGGTGGTGCTCGATGTGCGCGAACCCTCCGAGCTGCGGGTGGCCAGCGTCACGGCCGACGGGTTTGAACTGGTCACCATTCCCATGGGCGTGATTCCCCCGCGCCTCAATGAGCTCAAGCCCGAGCAACCTGTGGCCTGCCTGTGCCACCACGGTGCGCGCAGCATGCAGGTCGCCAATTTTTTAAGCTCTCGGGGCTTTACCCACGTCGCCAATATCGCCGGGGGTATCAACGCCTGGTCGAACGAGCTGGACCCCACCGTTCCAAGGTATTGAAACCGGTCGTCCAGGCGTCCGCCGATGTATCGTCCCCACCCATTCCCCAAAGGTCTTCCATGAAATCGTTCCACCTGTTACCTCTGTTTGTTGCCCTCGGCGCGGCGCTGGCTGCTCCGGTACAAGCCCAAAGTCTGGTGGAGTTGTATGAATCGGCGCGGACCTACGATGCCGCTTATCAGTCTGCGAAGTCCCAATACGAGGCCACGCTGGCACGGGCAGCCCAAGCCAGGGCGGCCATTTTGCCCACGGTGGGCTTGTCAATGGGTGCGACGGTCACCCAGCTGGACAACACCCTGGCGCAGTCCGGGAGCAACAACTACAACAACCAGTCGGCTACCCTGAGTGCCTCACAGCCCCTGTACCGCCCGGCCAACCAGATCACCTATGCCCAGGGCCTCAAACAGATTGACCTGGCCGATGCCCAACTGGCCACGGCCGAGCAGGACCTGATTGTGCGGGTCACCCAGGCTTACTTTGATGTGCTGGCCGCGCAGGACAACGTGACCTTCATCAAGGCCCAAAAAGAGGCGGTGAGCGAGCAGCTGGCCTCTGCCAAGCGCAATTTTGAAGTGGGCACCACCACCATCACCGACAGCCGGGAGGCGCAGGCCCGCTTCGACCTGGCCACCGCGCAAGAAATTGCCACCGAGAACGATTTGCGCATCAAGCGCCTGGCCCTTGACCAGCTGGCCGGCAAGACAAGTACCCAGCCCCGCCCCCTGGCCCTGCCGCTGACCCTGCCGGCGCTGGTGCCCAATGACCTTGCCCCCTGGGTGGCGCAGTCCGAGGCCAGCCACCCCGGCATTCGCCAGACCCAGGTC
>CALRWE010000002.1:0-49353 GCA_943371745.1 Rhodoferax sp. OV413 | reverse complement strand
TTGGCCATTCAGCCTTTTTATAAAAATCCAGGGAGAAATTGCCATACGAGGAAGGCCAAACCAGACCGTCCAAAAGTAGACGATTTGACCAATCAGGGTGGAGCAGTTTGGGTGGCCATAAGTGGGGCAGTTTGGGGTGGCCATCAGGGGCGCTGTTTGATCGAATCAATCTTGCCATCGAGCCCAATGCGTACCGCATTGAACTGACGCGTAGTAATACCGAACCGGGGAAGAAATTCGCGTTTGAGGTCGTTCAGTTTGCCTCCAGCTTGCATAGCTGAGAAAAGACTGCGTTCGACACGCCCATACAGCTCGGCGTAGGCATCCAGGACCAAAGCCTGCTCCCCCAGAAGGATCGGGCGGGTTTGGTAGGTGAAGACGGGGTGATCACTCATGCGCAACCTCATGAATGGCATCAAGCGCTTTTTGCGCCCGATTTTTTGCAGATCGTTTGCCGTACAAGCGAGCGCACATGGAGACAATCACCTCGTGCAAGTCGCGCTCGATATCGTCATTAAGTTCTTCGACTTGCATCACAACAATTTTGCGACCTTGAGCCGCAAGCGCAGATTCGACATATTCAAAGCCAAACCGCATCAGTCGATTACGATGTTCAACCAGAATGGTTTGAACCTGCGCATCACCCAGTAAGCGTGTCATGCCTTTGCGGCGTCCGTTAAGACCGGAGCCTATTTCTTTAACCGAGGCGACAACCGGCATCTTCTGCGCAATGGCGAATTCCAACAAACGTGCAAGCTGTCGATCCAGATCCGCTTTTTGGTCAGCGCTAGATACCCGAGCATAGAGAGCAACACCACCGCTAATGGCTTTGGATACGTGGACGATCACCGTCCCGCTGGGCAGTTGCTCGACCGGCACGGGCATGGTCCCGGCCTTCCACCACCGCCATGCTGTTTTATACGAAATGCCTTGTTCTTTGGCCCAAACGCTTAACTTCATACAAGCAGATCCTTGCCGTGACCACATCTGGCAAGCACTATCGCATGAAGAAATATCGTTTTACGCATACAAAAATTCTACAAGCGCTGTCTATATTTGTCTATATGTTTAAATAGTTGCCTATCCAAAAAGTAACTGCTATGAACCCTGCCCCCAGCCTGAATTTTTGCCCAATGGGATAATTCCGCCATGACTATCACTTACAAAGACGCTGAAGGCATTGAAGGTATGCGCCTGGCGGGCCGCCTGGCCTCCGAACTGCTGGACTACCTGACACCCTTCATCAAACCCGGCATCACTACCAACGCGCTGGACAAACTGGCCGACGACTACACCAACCAGGTGCAAGGCGCCATCTCCGCGCCGCTGAACTACGCGCCGTCGGGCCACAACCCTTACCCCAAGTCGATTTGCACATCCATCAACCACCAGGTGTGCCACGGCATCCCCAACGACAAGCCGCTGAAAAAGGGCGATATCGTGAATGTGGACGTGACCATCATCAAGGACGGCTGGCACGGGGATTCGAGCCGCATGTTCATGGTGGGCGAGGTCTCTGTGGCAGCCAAGCGGCTGTGCCTGCTCACCTACCAGGCCATGTGGCATGGCATCACGAAAGTCAAGGCCGGTGCCTACCTGGGCGATATTGGCCACGCCATTCAGACCTTTGCCGAAGGCCAGGGCCTGAGCGTGGTGCGGGAATTCTGTGGGCATGGCATTGGCCGCAAGTTCCATGAAGACCCCCAAATATTGCACTACGGCAAGCCCGGCACGTTGACCCAGTTGCAGGCCGGCATGACGATCACGATCGAGCCCATGCTGAATCTGGGCCGCAAGGAAATCAAGGAAATGGGCGACGGCTGGACCATCGTCACCAAAGACCGCTCGTTGTCTGCCCAATGGGAGCACATGGTGCTGGTGACCGAGACCGGCTACGAGGTGCTGACCCTCTCGGAAGGCAGCCCAGCCATCCCTGACTTTGTGCTTGCCGCCAAGGCACCGCAAACGGCCTGAGCCCCAAAAAAATCCCGGACCTGCGCCGGGATGTCAGTCATTCATCCAGGCTGAAAAAACCAAGAGACCCCAGTCATGACCGACCTCCCTGCACTGCGCGCCCGCTACCGCGCTGAAAAAACCGCACTGTTTCAGTCACTCCTGGGCAGTGGCACGTCCACCCGGGGCGTGAGTTCAGCGTTGCAAAAGCTCTCGGCACTGGCGGATGCGACGCTGCAGACGCTGTGGGAGAACGCGGGCTTTGCAGCGCCCTTTGCCCTGCTGGCGGTGGGCGGGTTTGGGCGGGGCGAGCTGTTTCCGTATTCCGATGTGGATGTGCTGGTGCTGTTGCCCGACGACCAATCCCCCGACCACGACCCGGCCCTGAAAACACGTATTGAAGGCTTTATTGGCAGTTGCTGGGACGCTGGGCTGGAGATTGGTTCCAGCGTGCGCTCGGTGTCGGAGTGCCTGCAAGAGGCCGCGCAGGATGTGACCGTGCAAACCTCGCTGCTGGAGGCACGCCGCATTGTCGGGAGTGAATCGCTCTTTAGTGACTTCACAACCCGTTTCTTTGCCGCCCTGGATCCCAAGGCTTTTTTCATCGCCAAAAAGCTGGAACAAAGTCAACGCCACATTAAATTTGACAATTCGCCCTATTCGCTGGAGCCCAATTGCAAGGAGTCCCCCGGCGGCTTGCGCGACCTGCAGGCTATTTTGTGGGCCGCCAAGGCGGCGGGCTACGGCAGTGACTGGGATGCGCTGGCCAAAAACGGATTTGCCACGGACTTTGAGGTCAAACAAATCAAGCGCAATGAGGCGCTGCTGCGCCTGATTCGCGCACGCCTGCACCTGATCGCCCAGCGCCGGGAAGACCGGCTGGTGTTTGACCTTCAGACCGCTGTGGCCCAGTCCTTCGGGTTTGAGCCGCCTCTGGCCAGTACAGACGCCCGTGCCTTTGTTCGCCCCAGCGAAACCCTGATGCGGCGCTACTATTGGGCGGCCAAGGCAGTCACCCAACTCAATCAGATTTTGCTGCTCAACATAGAGGAGCGCCTCAACCCTTCAACCCACGAGCCGCGCCCCATCAACGAACGGTTCATGGAGAAAGCCGGCATGGTGGAGGTGGCCAGCGACGACTTGTATCAGCGCCAGCCCCACGCGATTTTGGAGACTTTTTTGATCTACCAAACCACCGTCGGGGTGAAGGGCTTGTCCGCTCGCACGTTGAGGGCCTTGTACAACGCGCGCGGTTTGATGGACAGCAAGTTCCGCAACGACCCGATCAACCGCGACACTTTTCGTCAAATATTGATGCAGGGAAACGGCTTGACCCACGCCATGCGGCTGATGAACCAGACCTCGGTGCTGGGCCGGTACCTGTGGGTGTTTCGCAAAATTGTGGGGCAGATGCAGCATGACCTGTTTCACGTCTACACGGTGGATCAGCACATCCTGATGGTGCTGCGCAATGTGCGCCGGTTTTTTATTGTGGAGCACGCCCACGAGTACCCGTTTTGCTCGCAGTTGGCCTCGGGCTGGGACAAGCCCTGGATTTTGTATGTGGCGGCGCTGTTCCACGACATTGCCAAAGGCCGCGGCGGCGACCATTCGGAGCTGGGGGGTATTGAAGTCCGGCGGTTTTGCAAACAGCACGGCATTGACAAACAAGACAGCGACTTGATTGAGTTCATCGTCAATGAACACCTGACCATGAGCCGCGTGGCGCAAAAGTCGGATCTGAGCGACCCCGATGTCATTGCCGCTTTTGCCAAGCGCATGGGCGACGAACGCCACCTGACCGCGCTGTACCTGCTGACGGTGGCCGACATCCGCGGCACCAGCCCGAAAGTCTGGAACGCCTGGAAGGGCAAACTGCTGGAAGATCTGTACCGCGCCACCTTGCGCGCGCTGGGCGGCCACGCGCCCGACCTGCACGCCGAAATCGAGACCCGCAAGCGAGACGCCCTGGTGTTGCTGGCGCTGCATGCCGAGCCCCATGAGGCTCACAAAGCACTTTGGGACACGGTCGACGTGGCCTATTTCATGCGCCATGATGCCAATGACATCGCTTGGCATACCCGGCAGATTGCGCGCCACGTCAACTCCGGCAAGACCATCGTTCGGGCGCGTATCTCGCCGCTGGGCGAGGGGCTGCAGGTGCTGGTTTACACCCCTGACCTGCCTGATTTGTTTGCCCGAATTTGCGGGTTTTTTGACCAGGGCGGCTTCAGCATTCTGGACGCCCGGGTGCACACCGCCTTTAACCGCTATGCGCTGGATACCTTTCAGGTGGTGGCCTCCAGCATTCCGGAGCACTACCAGGAGCTCGCCAGTATGGTGGAGAGTGAGCTGAGCCGCGCCTTGGCGGACGACGGGCCGCTGCCCCCGCCAAGCCGGGGCCGGGTATCGCGCCGCGTCAAGAGTTTTCCGATTGCCCCCCGCATCGCGCTGCGCCCAGATGAAAAAGCCCAACGCTGGTTACTGAATATCTCGGCCAGTGACCGCCTGGGCCTGCTGTATTGCGTGGCCCGCGTGCTGGCCCGCCACAACATCAACCTTCAGCTGGCCAAGATCACGACCCTGGGCGAGCGCGTGGACGACACCTTCCTGATCCAGGGCGCGGAATTGCAGCACAACCGCACACAAATTGCGATTGAAAAGGAGTTGCTGGAGGCCCTGGCCTGAAACAGGATCGTTTGCGCTGCTCAGTCATCCAGCGCCGCATCCAGCCCCGGAAACAGCACCTCGGTGAAACCAAAGCGGGTGAAATCGCGCACCCGCATGGGGTAAAGCGTGCCGATCAAGTGATCGCACTCGTGCTGCACCACGCGGGCATGAAAGCCCTCCACCGTGCGGTCGATCGGGTCACCATATTGATCGAAGCCGGTGTAACGAATGCGCGAGTAGCGCGGCACCACGGCCCGCAGTCCGGGCACGGACAGGCAGCCTTCCCAGTCTTCGATCTCTGACAAGCTGGCGTCGCCGTCCATGGCCGCCAGCGGGGTGATGATCGGGTTCAGCAACACGGTTTTGGGCACCGGGGGTGCATCGGGGTAACGGGGGTTGCGCGCATCGGTACCAAAGATCACCAGTTGCAAATCCACCCCGATTTGCGGCGCAGCCAGTCCGGCACCGTTGGCGGCCAGCATGGTGTCCAGCATGTCGGTGATGAGCAGGTGCAACTCGTCAGAGTCGAACTCGGTCACGGGGGGGGCAATGCGCAACAGGCGCGGATCACCCATTTTCAAAATTTCACGAATGGTCATTGAGTAACTCCTGTAACCCGGCCTCATCCAACACCGCCACGCCCAGCTCCTGGGCCTTGGTCAGCTTGCTGCCAGACTCTGTGCCGGCCACGACATAGCTGGTTTTCTTGCTGACCGAACCCGCCACCTTGCCACCTGCTGCCTCAATCAGGGCTTTGGCCTCGTCGCGGCTCAGGGTGGGCAGCGTGCCGGTAATCACAAATGTTTTTCCGCTCAAGGGTTGGGGCGTGACAGGCGCCGGCGGGCCCTCGGGCCAAGTCACGCCACAGGCGCGCAGTTGCTCCACCACCTCGCGGTTGTGGGGCTGGTCAAAGAAGAGTCTCAGGCTTTTGGCGACAATGGGGCCCACGTCATTGACCTGCAGGAGCTGCTCTTCCGTGGCGTCCATGATGGCGTCGAGGTTGCCAAAGTGCCGCGCCAGTTCTTTGGCTGTGGCCTCGCCCACATGGCGAATGCCCAGTCCGAACACAAATCGGGGCAAAGTGGTTTGCTTGGATTTCTCTAGCGCCTCAACGATGTTTTGCGCCGATTTGTCGGCCATGCGGTCCAGCGCTGCAAGAGCGCTGAGGCCCAGCCGGTACAAATCGGGCAGCGTGCGGATGACATTGGCATCGACCAACTGGTCCACCAGTTTCTCGCCCAGGCCCTCGACCTCCACCGCGCGGCGCTGGGCAAAATGCAGAATCGCCTGCTTGCGCTGGGCGCTGCAAAACAGCCCACCCGTGCAGCGGTAATCGGCCTCGCCCTCCTCCCGCACGGCCGCGCTGCCGCACACCGGGCACACGCGCGGCATGGCGAACACCTCACCGCGCTGGGCCAAAGCGGCCTCGGTCGTGGGCAGCACCACGCCCACCACTTCCGGGATGACATCCCCCGCGCGGCGCACGATCACGGTGTCACCCACCCGCACGTCCTTGCGCCGGGCTTCATCCTCGTTGTGCAGGGTGGCGTTGGTGACGGTGACCCCGCCCACAAACACCGGGGCCAGCTTGGCTACGGGGGTGAGTTTGCCGGTGCGCCCTACTTGCACATCAATGCCCAGAACGACCGTGAGTTGCTCTTGCGCCGGAAATTTGTGCGCTACCGCCCAGCGCGGCTCCCGGGTCACAAAACCCATGCGGCGCTGCAAGGCCAGGCTGTTGACCTTGTAGACCACACCGTCAATGTCATACGGTAAGGCATCGCGTTGCGCGCCAATGGTCTGATAGTACGCTACTAAATCTGAAGCGCCATAGGCAATGGATACGCTGGCTGCAACCGGAAAACCCCATATTTTCAGGGTTTGCAGCATCTCATGGTGCGTGGCAAACGACGGACCACCCGCCTCAGCCGGCGTGACCTCGCCCAAGCCATAGGCAAAGAAGCTCAACGGCCGCTGGGCAGCAATGCTTGAGTCAAGCTGGCGCACTGCCCCGGCGGCGGCGTTGCGGGTGTTCACAAAGGTTTTCAGGCCCTTGGCGCGCTGCTTTTCATTGAGCGCCTCAAAGTCAGCGCGGCGCATGTAGACCTCACCCCGCACCTCCAGCACCGGCGGCGCATCCGGCGGCAGGCGCAAGGGGATCTGGCCGATGGTTCGAATATTCTGGGTGACGTCTTCCCCCATTTCGCCATCACCGCGGGTGGCGGCCTGTACCAGCACGCCCTGCTCGTAACGCAGGCTCATGGCCAGACCATCAAACTTGGGCTCGGCCACGTACTCCACAGGCGGGGAGGTGTCGTCCAGCCCCAGTTCCCGGCGCACACGAGCATCAAAATTGTGGGCGCCGCTGGCCTCGGTGTCGGTCTCGGTGCGGATGCTGAGCATCGGCACCGCGTGGCGCACGCTGTCGAACTGGTCCAAAACCCCACCGCCCACGCGTTGGGTGGGCGAGTCAGGGGTGATCAGTTCGGGATGCTTGGCCTCCAGGGACTGCAGTTCCTTGAACAAGCGGTCGTATTCAGCGTCGGGGATGCTGGGTTCATCCAGCACGTAGTAACGGTGGTCATGGTCGTGAATCAGCTGCTTGAGTTGTTCCAGGCGGTGGATCTCGGGTGCGTCCGGGCCGTTGAACAAATCGGGGGTGAGCATGGTGGGCGCGATCAAGCCTCGGCGCTCAAGAAAAAAGCCGTCGCGCCAAAGCAGAGCCGGCCGGCATATCACGCCGATCCAGCGTGTCGTAAAGGGTTCCCAGCTCGGTACCGATCACATCCATGGCTTCTGGCGGCAGGGTCAGGCCGTTGTCGTCGGTCACCACACCATCCATCCGCTCAGCCAGCGTCACAGCGACCTCGCGCATGCGCTCAAAGGGGCGCTCGGCCCGATCAACCTGTGGTACATCCAGGCTGATGGTGACTTCCCGGATGGCGGACTGTGACATGTCTTCGGCCATGGCCGCCTGGGCATCAAACAACAGGCCCAGCATGGGCGGAAGGCCCGCCTGGCTGGCCGGCAGCACCATGCGCCCCGGAATCACACCCGCCACAAAGCCCAGATGGGCTGCGTTTTGCTGCACGTAGCCGGGGCTCCAAGCCGAGTGACGGGCGCGTACGACAAAGCCCAGTTGCGCATCGTGGTCACCGGCAAAATTGTCCAGCTCGCGGGCACGGGCGACTTCCTCGCGCATCTCGGGGAATTCAGGTGTGCCATTGATCGCATCACAAAAGGCCTGGGTCTTGATCACGAACTCCGAGTACTCGATTTCATTGAGCGCACCCGAACGATTGGCCAACTGCACGCCCGCCTGAAAAGACAGATAGCGCTGGCCGGCCAGAGGCACTTCCCAGTTCTTGGCGGTGGCATTGAAGCCCTCAATGGCAAAGGGCTTGCTGCCGGCGCGCCGGGTGGCGGGCATGGCAGCGAGCGCCGCATCTCCCGACACCGGGGTTTCCAGCGCGATGGGGGCGATCACATCAATCAGGGCGTCCATGGTCGGGCGCTTTTCCGGCGTTGGCAGGGGAAAGTTCACCACATCAAAAGCCGCCATGTCCAGACCGGGCTCAATGCCAGCCCCCAAGGCCGCCTCGTTCCCGCCAGGCTTGGCACCTTCTTCGGGAATGGCTTGGCGAGGCCGGTTCTTGCGCGCTGTCCAGACCGCGTGCGCGGCCATGGCCAGGAGCAACAAGGCGCCCAGGACCATCAGACCAATTTGCAAAGTACTCATGGGCATCACACGCTCTCCACCATTGAAATAGCAGACTCCATATCCACCGCGACAATACGCGACACGCCTTGTTCCTGCATAGTGACCCCTATCAATTGTTTGGCCATTTCCATGGCGATCTTGTTGTGGCTGATGAACAAAAACTGGGTTTCCTTGCTCATGCTCGACACCAGCTTGGCATAGCGCTCGGTGTTGGCATCGTCCAGCGGCGCGTCCACCTCGTCGAGCAGACAAAACGGCGCGGGGTTGAGCTGAAAGATCGCAAACACCAGCGCAATCGCCGTGAGTGCTTTTTCACCGCCCGAGAGCAGGTGGATCGTCTGGTTCTTTTTGCCGGGCGGCTGGGCGATCACCTGCACGCCGGAGTCCAGAATTTCTTCCCCGGTAATGACCAGGCGCGCGTTGCCTCCGCCAAACAGCTCAGGGAACATCTTGCCAAAATGCTCATTGACGGCATTGAAGGTGCCCGACAGCAACTCACGGGTTTCGCCATCAATCTTTTTGATGGCGTCCTCCAGCGTGGTCATGGCCTCGTTCAGGTCCGCCGACTGGGCATCCAGAAACCTCTTGCGCTCACCCGCGGTGGCCAATTCGTCCAGTGCGGCCAGGTTGACGGCGCCCAAAGCGGCAATCTCCCGGTTGAGCCGGTCGATCTCACTTTGCAGGCCCGACAAGCGCACGTTGACCTCGCTCACTGAGCGTGCCACGGCCTCAAGGTCAGCCTGGGCATCGAGCAGCAGCTGGGTGTATTGCTCAAAGCCCAGACGGGCGGCCTGCTCCTTGAGCTGGAACTCGGTGATGCGCTGGCGCAACGGGTCCAGTTCGCGCTCCAGTTGCAGGCGGCGCTCGTCACTGGCGCGCAGCTTGGCAGTCAGGTCGTCGTACTCGCTGCGCCGGGCGCCCAGCGACTTCTCGCGGTCCATCTTGGTGGCCAGGGCGTCCTGCAGGCCGCCCTGGGCTGCCGCGTCGTTGAGGCGCGCCAACTCGTCCTGGGCGCGCTGAGCCTCGGCCCGAATGGACTCAGCCTGCTGGCTTGCGGTTTCAATCGCCCGCGACAACTCGGCGCGCCGGGCGTCCAGGCTGCGCAGCGAAAACGTGGCTTCCTGGGACTGGCGCTCCAGGCTGCGCTGCTGCTCACGGCATTCATTGAGCTTGCGTTCGGCGTCCATCACCCGCTCATCGAGCTGGGCGTGGCGCTCCTGGGTGTCGGCGAGTTGCATGTCGAGCTCTTCAAAGCGCGCTTCCAGCGTCACCCGGCGCTCCTGGAATTCATCCAGCTGCTCATCCACCTCGGCCAGGTCGCTGGCAATCTGGGCGCCGCGCACACGGGCCTGCTCGGCCAGTTGCGACAGGCGCAGGGTTTCGACCTGCAGCTCGTGGGCACGGCTCTGGCTCTCGGCGGCCTCGCGGCGCGCGGCCACCAGGCGTTGCGAGGCATCGGCATAAGCCGCCTCGGCCCGCACCAGAGCCGAGCGCGATTCCTCGGCAATCAGGGCCTGGGCTTTGAGTTGTTTCTCCAGGTTGTCGATTTCCTGGGCGCGGGCCAGCAGACCGGCCTGCTCCGAGTCAGGCGCGTAAAACGTCACGCTATGGACGCCAACACAATGCCCCGACTTCACAAAAATCATCTCGCCAGGCTGCAGCGCTTGGCGGCTTGCCAGCGCATCTTCAAAACTGGCCGCTGTAAAACAGCCCTGCAGCCAGCCCACCAAAACCGCTTTTTGGCCAGCGTCGTTGAGGCGCAGCAAATCGGACAAACGCGTGAGTGAGGTGACCGCCTGGGGCGGCACGGCAAGCGGCGGGCTGTAAAACGCCAGCTTGGCCGGCGGCACATCATTGGCAAAGGCGCGCACCATCTCCAGACGTGAGACCTCCAGCGCGCCCAGGCGCTCGCGCAGCGCTGCCTCCAGCGCGTTTTCCCAGCCCTGCTCGATGTTGATGCGGGTCCAGAGCCCTTGCAGGCTCTCCAGCCCGTGGCGGGCTAGCCAGGGCTGCAGCTTGCCATCAGTCTTGACCTTTTCCTGCAAGGCCTTGAGCGCCTCCAGGCGGGCCGACACATCAGCCTGCCGGGCGGACTCGGTGTTGACGGTCTTTTGCTGGGTGCGGCGGGTCTCGTCGAGTTGCGGCACCGTGTCTTGCAGTTCCAGCAGGCGCGCCTCACTGACGCTGGCCACCTCTTGCGCTTGCTCCAGCTGGCTTTGCAGATTCACCAACTGGGTCTCGTCCGGGGCGGCCAGGGCGTTGCGGTCAGCGCTCAGGCGCTCGCGTCGGGCGTTAAGCTGGCGCGACTGCTCCTCAATGCTGCGCTGGTCGGCGGCCAGCACCTGGATTTGCTGCTGCACTTGGGCCACACTGGCACGCTGGTCGTTGGCGCCCTTCTGGGCAACGCGCAGGGCATCCTCCAGGTCGGGCAGGGCCTGGGCCTGCTCTTCGACCTGGGCGGCGAGCATCTCGGTTTTTTCCTCACCCACCATGGCCAGCTCTGACAGGCTCTCGATCTCCGTGTGGGCGTCTTCCTGGCGCGTGGCCCACTGGGTTGACTGCTCCTTGAGGGTGATGAGGCGCTGCTCGACCCGCTGGCGCCCTTCCACCACAAACCGGATTTCAGCCTCCAGGCGCCCTACCTCGGTACTGGCCTCATACAACAGGCCTTGGGCTTGATTGACCTGATCGCCCGCACCATAGTGCGCCTGGCGCACGGTCTCGAGCTCGGATTCAATGTGGCGCAAATCGGCAATGCGGCTCTCCAGCGCGTTGACGGCACTTTGCGCATCCGCCTTGACCTTGGCCTGATCAGTCTCTGACTCGCCCCGCTTCAGGAACCAGAGCTGGTGTTGTTTGAGCGTGGCGGCGCCAGACAGGTCATTGAACTTGCGCGCCACCTCGGCTTGCTTCTCCAGCTTTTCGAGGTTGGCGTTGAGCTCGCGCAAGATGTCTTCAACGCGGGTGAGATTCTCGCGGGTGTCGGACAGGCGGTTCTCGGTCTCTCGGCGGCGCTCCTTGTACTTGGAGACGCCAGCGGCTTCTTCCAGAAACAGGCGGAGTTCCTCAGGTTTGGATTCGATGATGCGGCTGATGGTGCCCTGACCGATGATGGCGTAGGCGCGTGGCCCCAGGCCCGTGCCCAGAAACACGTCTTGCACGTCCCGGCGGCGCACTGGCTGGTTGTTGATGTAGTAGCTGCTGGTGCCATCGCGGGTCAGCACCCGCTTGACCGCAATCTCGCCAAACGTGGCCCATTGCCCGCCCGCGCGGTGGTCGGCGTTATCAAACACCAGCTCCACGCTGGCGCGGCTGGCGGGCTTTCGGGTGGTGGTGCCATTGAAAATGACATCCTGCATCGACTCGCCACGCAACTCCGAGGCCTTGGACTCGCCCAGCACCCAGCGCACCGCATCCATGATGTTGGACTTGCCGCAGCCGTTCGGCCCGACCACACCTACCAGCTGCCCCGGGAGCATGAAGGTGGTGGGCTCGGCGAATGACTTGAAGCCTGATAACTTGATTGAATTGAGACGCACGGTGGGTGCAAGCTGCTTTAAATGGGTTTGAGGGGGGTCAAAACCGGCCTGATGGCACGCGCCTGAGCATGAAAAGACCCCGAAAACAGCCTGCCATGATACCTTGCCCGCCAAATGCCCCATTCAACCCGCAAGCCGGGTTGGTGGCAACGGCGCCTTCGAATCAAAGGCGCCAGGCCGTGCAAATCAGGTCGTTAAAATGCTATGGTTATTAGTACCTGAAGCCAATTAAAACAATGGCTAGAAGCCATTTTTATAAAAATTACTCGTTTGAACGTACCAAGGCGGGTGCCCCCGCTGCCCGCGTAACCCAAAAAACGCCCGGCAAAATCAGGGCAGCACCTGCCAGATGGTGCCAACCCAAGGGCTCACCCAGAACGCCCCACGCCGCCACAGCGGCATACAAAGGGCCCAAATACAAGGTCACAGCCACCCGGCTGGCCCCCAGTATTTTTTGTGACCAACCGTACAACCAATAGGCCCCCAAACCTGGCAGCAGCGCGGCCACCAGCGTGAGAGCCGTGGCGTGCCAAGTCCAGACGGGGGTGGTGTCAAGGCTCATTTCCCACAACGCAAAGGGCAGCAGCACCACCACGCCTCCGGCGCAAATCACAGCCAGCCGGGCTGTGGCGCTGAGCGAACTCACCCACTTTTTTTGCAGCAGGGCAAACAGGGCCCAGGAAACCATGGCCAGGACAATCCAGCCGTCCCCGGCCACCCATTGCACAGCCGACAGGGCGTCCCATTGGCCTTTGACGATGACGTGCATCACACCCGCCATGGCCACAACCACCCCGAGCATCTGGCGCACGGCAAACCGTTCTCCCAGCCAGGCCACTGCACCGAGGGCAATCAACACCGGAGAGGCGGAATAAATCAAGGCAATGTTCATGGCGACCGTCGTTTTTGCGCCGATGTAAACCCAGGCACCACAAATCAACATGCCCAGCGTTCCCAACACCAGGTACTGGGGCCAGACCGCGACAATGTCGCGGCGCTCGCGCCACAACTCGGCACGCGCCATGTAAGCCAGCAGCACACCGGCAATCGCCCAACGACCCAGTGCCAGCGTATGGGGCTCCACGACCCCGGGCGCGCGCCGGGCAACGATGTAATTGATGGCCCAGAGCGCGGGGGTCAACCAAATCAGGGCCAGCGCGAGCCGCTGGCGCGACTCAGGCCGCCACAAGCGCCGGCCCCTGTGCCAATGCCATCACCTCATGGGCAGGCCGATCTTTCAGGCGGTGATCACTCCACACCTGGCGCCAGCGGCGTGAGCCACTTTGTCCGTGGCGCAAGCCCAACATGTGGCGGGCGATCGGGTACCAGGGCGTGCCGTGCTCGGCGGCCTCACGCGCCATATAGCTCACCATCTGCGCCTCGATTTGCTCGCGGGTGATTGGCCGGTCAGCCTCCCCGTAAAAGGCCGCGTCCCATTCGCTCAGCCACCAAGGGTTGTGGTAGGCCTCGCGCCCCACCATCACGCCGTCCACCTGCTGCAATTGCTCATGCACCTGGGCCGTGGTGGTGATACCGCCGTTGACGGCGATGGTGAGCTGCGGGAAATCACGCTTGAGTTGCTGGGCCAGTTCATACCGCAGGGGCGGTATCTCACGGTTTTCTTTGGGACTCAGGCCTTTGAGCCAGGCATTGCGCGCATGCACGATGAATGTGCTGCACCCTCCCTGGGCCACGGTGCCGACAAAATCGCGCACAAAGCCGTAGCTCTCGTCCTTGTCAATGCCAATGCGGTGCTTGACGGTGACCGGTACCTGCACCACATCGACCATGGCCTTGACACAATCGGCCACCAGTTGCGGCTCGCGCATCAGGCAGGCACCAAAGGCGCCGCGCTGCACCCGCTCACTGGGGCAGCCGCAGTTGAGGTTGATCTCGTCATAGCCCCACTGCTCACCCAGGCGTGCACAGTGCGCCAAATCAGCCGGCTCACTGCCACCCAATTGCAGCGCCACCGGGTGTTCCTCAAGGTTGTAGCGCAAGTGTCGCGCCACGTCACCATGGATCAGGGCGCCTGTGGTCACCATCTCGGTGTACAGCAAGGCCCGGCGGGAGAGCAGGCGGTGAAAAAAGCGGCAATGTCTATCGGTCCAGTCCATCATCGGGGCAACGGACAGCCGCCAGGGCGACAGAGCAGCGGTCAGGGGTTGATGGGTGTGCATAAAAAAGGGTTCTGCGCGGGCAACCTGGCGCTGTTCAAACATCCGGGCACACCGTCGGCGCGCCCCCAAGGACCGAAAGTTTAAACGCTGCGCCCGGTCAACCGCCGGGTTTGACCATCGGCCAATTGCGGCGTGCCCATTCACTCATACCCCCGTCGACATAGCGCACATGGGCGTAGCCTTTTTCACGCAGGGCCCGCAAGGTGGCACTGGAACGGTTCTGGGTGTTGCAAATTAACAGTACCGGTTTGCCGTCGGCAGGCGGGATCTCGGACAAGCGGCTGCTTAACTGGCGCATGGGCAAGAGTTGCGCACCTTTGACCACGCCGGTCATGTGCTCCGACGGTTCACGGATGTCAATCAACACCATGCGGCCTGCCTCGTGCTCGCCGCGGGCAAAGTCCAGGCTAACCACATCGGACTTGGCCAGCGGCTCGCTGCAGGCGGCAAGGCCAAGGCTCAAAGTTAACAGCACCATTGACAGGGATCGGCGCGTGCAGGTCAGTGATTTCAAGTTAGCTCCAAAAAAGACAAGTTGAAATCATATAAGCATTTACGCATATAAGCTCAAGCGGGTGCGATCATCCGCATTTGACTGTGCCCGCCAGCCTCAGCCAGGCGGTGCACAAAACAGGCCGTTGACGTCCGTGTAAGCCATCCACACCGCCCAAGCGGCGCTGGCTGCCAGTGCCAGACCGGCTACACGCACGCCCCATTTGCCGGCACCGGCGCCGCCCAGGCGCAGCCACAACCACGGGCCTGCCATCATCGCCACGCTGGTTCCCAGCACAAACAGAGCCATCACCGCCGCTCCCTGCCAGGCACTGCCGGTCAGGGCAGCCACCAGCAGTGCCGAATACAGCAGACCACAGGGCAAAAAGGTCCACAGGGCGCCCACAATCACGGGAACGCCCCGCCCACGCCCAAACGCCAGCGCCCGGGCGCCTGACCAGATCCTGCGCCCAAGCTGCTCCAGCCAGACGGGTTGCTCTGCCTTCCACATCAACAACAGGCCAAAGACAAACATGGCCACATGAAAAAAGGTCCACATCGGTCGCAAGGCCACTGTTTGCACGGACAGCCAGCCAAACCCCTGCATGGACACACCTACCACGGCACCGAGCCCGGAGTAGCCGATGACTCGGCCGAGCTGAAAACCCCACATGGCCTCGTTTTTCCGGGCACCCGCCGCCTTCCCTAACCCCGCACAGGCTGCACCACACATGGCAACACAATGCGGCCCACCGGCCAGGCCCATGAGAAGTGCGGTGACCGCGAGAGAGGTTTGCATCCCCGGGAGATTAAATAATTTTCGAAAACCGTGCGCGCGTGCGGTCAGTTTGCAAATACCGGTCAAACACCATGGCGACCGCTCGCACAAAGAACCAGCCCATGGCGGTAACCTGGATGCCAGCCTCATCCACCACCACCAAGCCCTGCTCCGCCAGCGTTTGCAGGGCCGTCAATTCAGAGGCAAAGTAAGTCTTGAAATCGACCAGGTAGCCCAGCTCAATCGACTCAAACGACACTTGCCCCTGGCACATCAGGGCCATGATCACGGCGCGCCGAATCAGATCATCGCGAGACAAGGCCAAACCTCGCACCACTGGAAACTGGCCCTGGTCCAGGTAGTCGTAATATTCTTCAAGTGTTTTGGCGTTCTGGCTGTAAGTTGCGCCAATGCGGCCAATGGACGACACACCCAGCGCGATCAGATCGCAGTCTGGCTGGGTGCTATAGCCCTGAAAATTGCGGTGCAGCCGCCCTTGCCGCTTGGCCACTGCCAGAGAATCAGTGGGCAAGGCAAAGTGGTCCATCCCTACATAGACGTAACCAGCCGACATGAAAGCGGCCATGGATCGGGCCAGCATCGCCACTTTGGCCGGGCCACCTGGCAGTTGCAGCGTATCAATGCGACGTTGTGGCTTGAAGCGCTCGGGCAAATGGGCGTAAGCGTACAGCGCGATGCGGTCGGGGCGCAGCTCTGCCACCTGAGCCAGCGTGCGGTCAAAAGACGCCGGACTTTGACGCGGCAAGCCGTAAATCAGATCGACATTGATCGACTCAAATTTGCGCTCTCGAGCTGCGGCCACCAATGCAAAGACCTGTTCAGCTGGCTGCACCCGGTGAACGGCCTTTTGAACTTCAAGGTCAAAGTCCTGCACGCCAAAGCTCAGGCGGTTGAAACCCAACTCGGCCAAGGTATCCAACCGGGAGGCGTCAATGGTGCGGGGATCCACCTCAATCGAGTACTCCCCGTCGGGTGCCAGCGTGAAGTTGCGACGCAGCATGGCCATCAATTCACGCAACTCGTCATCCGACAAAAAGGTAGGACTGCCACCGCCCAGGTGCAGTTGCGACACCACTTGCCCGACCCCAAGCTGCTCCACATGCAGATCCACCTCGCGGCTCAAATACCGCAGATAGGGGCCGGCTCGATCGTGGTGCTTGGTGATGATCTTGTTGCAAGCGCAGTAATAACAAAGTGATTCGCAAAAAGGAATGTGAACATAGAGGGACAAAGGCAGGCACATGCCTGCAGCGCCAGTGCGTCGCAGCGTCAAGGCCTGCTGGTAGTCCTCAGCCGTAAAAGCCTCGACAAAGCGATCTGCGGTCGGGTAAGAGGTATAGCGCGGACCTGACACATCAAATCGGCGCAACAGGTCTTCAGAAATCGGTTCTTCGGTGGCGGTGGTCATGTCTTTCCTTGCAAGCCCACGCAATATGCCTCAAAGACGCAACTATGCTCTTGACATACGTCAAACCTGATCATGTGGCGAACCCACAATTGATATACATCATGAACGTCGGTCAAATGGTGAGAAAATAGCCCAATGAACCCTCAAACAATAAAAGTAGCCTGCTCCAATTGCAATCTGAAGGAGCTGTGCATGCCGATTGGTCTGAGCACCGATGAGCTGGAACGCATCGATGAAATCGTTGCAAGCCGGCGCACCGTCAAGCGCGGCTCCACGCTGTTTCGAAATGGGGAAAAATTCAGCAGTCTCTATGCCATTCGGACCGGTTTTTTCAAAACTTGTGTGGCGTCCGAGGATGGCCGGGATCAGGTGACCGGCTTCCAGATGGCGGGCGAGATCATCGGTTTGGACGGCATTGTGAACGACCGCCACACCTGCGATGCGGTGGCACTTGAAGATGCCGAAGTGTGCGTCATGCCCTTTGAGCGCATCGAAGAATTGTCTCGCGAAGTGACCTCGTTGCAGCGCCATATGCACAAGATCATGAGCAGGGAGATTGTCAGGGAACACGGCGTGATGTTGCTTCTGGGCAGCATGCGGGCCGAAGAGCGACTGGCCACGTTCTTACTCAACCTGGTTCAAAGACTGCATGCACGTGGCTTTTCCCAGTCGGAGCTGATTCTCAGAATGACGAGAGAAGAAATTGGCAGCTATCTGGGCCTCAAGCTTGAAACTGTGAGCCGCACATTCTCGAAGTTTGCGGAAGATGGCATCGTGGAGGTGAAACAACGCCACGTCCGCATCCTGAAGACCGAGGTCCTGAAGGAGATCGTCAACCCCAAAGCCTGTACCTGAGCAACCGTTGCTCGCGCCCAACCCAGGATGATCAGCAGGAGCCCTGCTTGGGGCATCCGTCCGGCCGGCCATCAGCTGGCAGAGGACATTGATTCACTTCAAACGGTGACATCGACAACAAGGCCGTGAGTCCGCTGGCGAGCATGCAGACCCCCCAAAACACGAAGAAAGCCAGGGTATAAACCCCTTGCGGCGACAGGGCCAGCGGTTGCCCGAACCAGTGCAAATCCTGGGGATCCACCAAGGCAAACACCAGCGCCTCCAGCACACAAGCCACCAAAAAGGCAGGCCACATAATCCACATGATTCGTTGGGTCAGCATAGCGGGGCCTCGGGTGGTTGAACGGATTAGAGAATAGTGTGAGACGGGTGCCTAGGGTTTGCTCGCGTCTTGAGGCGTCGGCACAACGCCGGTTGCCGCGTGATTGCGCCCTTGAACGGCCGGAGCCAACCCAGCCGGAAAGACCTCTGGGTTCGGTTTGTTGTTGATCTCAATCCCCTGCTGATAGTAGTCTTGAGAGACAACCGGATCGGGTCGGGTGACCGCAAGGTACAGCGTAATAAAGCCTGCGACCACCACAATAGCCGGACCCGCCACAACCATCCACACAAGGCCAAATTTCCACCAGGGTCCCGTTGAGCGGGGTGTATTTTCTTGCATGAGTCATCCTTATTTGGAAATCAAAAACACCGACTTCTCTGACAAATGGCCAAGGGAGTCCAAAGAGTCAATCTGAAACACAATCGGGTGCGATCCGGGCGCAGCCGCTTCAAACGGCGCCTGAACCCTGACCGCCAGTTTGCGCGCCTGCGTGGATTCCACGACCACCAGGCTATCGGAAGTGACCGTCAGACCCGGCAAGCCGGTCACAGTGATCTGGTAGCGCTGGGTAGCTTCTGTGGCGTTCATGACCTGAAGCTGATAGACGTTTTCGGTCATGCCACCCGACACGACCCGGGCCATGACGCCCCGATCGCGCACGACATTGACCTTGAAGGGGGTTCGCATGGACAAACTGACCATCATGGCAATGACGATAGCCGCCAGAATCGAGGTGTAAATCAAAATACGGGGCCGAAAAATATGGCGCCAGGTCTGTGCCTGGGTCCACTTGTTCTTCATGGCGTTTTCGGTGGTGTATTTCACCAACCCACGCGCATAGCCCATTTTGTCCATCACCGTGTCACACACATCGGCACACGCGCCGCAGCCAATACATTCGTATTGCAATCCGTTTCTGATGTCAATTCCAGTGGGACAGACCTGGACACACAGCGTACAGTCTATGCAGGCACCCAGATTCAGTGCTGCAGGGTCTGCCTTGCGAGAGCGGGCGCCCCGGGGGTCGCCGCGTTCAGCGTCATAGGTGACGATCAATGTATCTTTATCGAACATGGCGCTCTGGAAGCGCGCATAGGGACACATGTGCTTGCAGACCTGCTCCCGCATGAACCCTGCGTTGCCATAAGTGGCAAAGCCATAAAACAGGGTCCAGAACACTTCCCACGAGCCCATGTTCATCTGGAGCACCTCCAGGCCAAGGTCTTTGATGGGCGTGAAATAGCCAACAAAGGTAAACCCTGTCCAGAGGGCTACAGCCAGCCAAAGTACGTGCTTGGCCATCTTGCGTCCAAGCTTGTCGACCGAGAGACCCTGGGCATCCCGACGCATGCGAGCGGAGCGGTCTCCTTCGACTTTTTTCTCTATCCAGAGGAATATCTCCGTGTAGACAGTCTGGGGACAGGCATAGCCACACCACAACCGCCCGGCTACCGCTGTAAATAGAAACAGCGACAAGGCTGAAATGACCAGAATGCCAGTGAGATAAATGAAATCTTGCGGGTAAAGCACCAGCCCGAAGATGTAGAAACGCCGCGAACCCAAGTCAAACAAAATCGCCTGGCGCTGCCCCCACTCGATCCAGGGCATGCCATAAAACACCAGTTGGGTCAGGAACACCATCCCCCAGCGCCAGTTGGAGAAAAAACCCGACACGCTGCGCGGGTAGATTTTCTCGTGCGCAGCGTACAGGGAAATCAGCTCTTCATCAGACTCCACTGGAACGATGGGTATGACTTTTCGGACTGCAGTCTCCTGGCTATTCAAGTGTGCTCCCTCAATTAATCCACCCAACTGAATCAGTTACTTAGCTGCAACTGCGTCTTTGTTTGAAAAACCCCAAACATAAGAAGACAGCACATGAATCTGAGCCTCGGTCAATTGAGCCTGGGCGGGCATTTGATTGACTTTCCCCAAATTGATCATGGAAACAATAGCAGCCTCTCCATAGCCATGCAGCCAGATGTCGTCGGTCAGGTTGGGGGCGCCCAAGGCCTGATTGCCCTTGCCATCCATGCCGTGGCAAGCCGCGCAACTTGCGAATTTGGCTTTGCCAAGCCCCGCCTGAACCGAATCATGGGGACTACCCGAAAGGCTCAACACATACTGAGCCACATTCTTCACGTCTTCGGATGAGCCCACAGCGGCTGCCATAGGGGGCATGTTGCCCATCCGACCCTGCGTCAAGGTGGTTTTGATGATTTCGGGTGTGCCGCCATGCAGCCAATCTTTGTCAGTCAAGTTGGGGAAGCCCTTGTTGCCCCGTGCATCAGAAGCGTGGCACTGGGCGCAATTGTTCATGTACAGGCGCTCACCGATCGCCATTGCCTGGGGGTCCTTCGCCACATCTTCCGGCTTCATCGCAGAAAATCTGGCGTAAATAGGGGCGACCTCGGCGTTGCCTTTGTCCAGCTCGGCCTGATGCTGACCTGTGGAACTCCAGCCCAGTTTTCCACCGTAGGTACCCAAACCCGGATACAGGGCGAGGTAAGCAAAGGCAAACACAATCGTGATGACAAACAGCCAAGCCCACCAGCGAGGCAGCGGGTTGTTCATTTCCCGCAGGTCGCCATCCCAGACGTGGCCGGTCGTGTTGTCGCTGGCCGTCATGGCCTTGGCCTTGCCGCTGAACCACAGCAGCAAAAGACACGCCAAAATACTGACAATGGTGACCCCGGCGACAAAAATCGACCAGAAGTTGCTTGTGAAATCGCTCATTTTTTTATCCTTTTATTGCAGCGCTTCAGTCTTGCTTGAAGGGCAGATTGGCAGCTTCTTCAAAATCGGCCGCGTTACGGCCCGAGTAGGCCCAGATCGCAATGCCGATAAAAGTGATGAAAGCAGCCACTGTGGCGATCGAACGAAGCGTGTTGATATCGAGTTCCATTTTGTGTCTCCCGCTTACTTGACGTAGATTCCCAGAACCTGGAGGTAAGAGATAACGGCCTCAACTTCAGTTTTGCCCTGTACCTCCTCGGACGCCTTGGCAATCTGCTCGTCGGTGTAAGGAACACCCACTGCACGCAAGGCTTTCATGTGTCCTGGCATGGCCGCAGCATTCACCGTATTGGTGAGGAGCCACGGATAGGCAGGCATGTTGGACTCTGGCACCAAATCGCGCGGGTTGTTGAGGTGATCCTTGTGCCACTGGTCGCTGTATTTGCCACCCACACGATGCAAATCAGGCCCGGTCCGCTTGCTGCCCCACTGGAAAGGGTGGTCGTATACGAACTCGCCTGCCACGGAATAATGACCGTAACGCAAAGTCTCAGCCCGGAATGGACGGATCATCTGGGAGTGGCAGTTGTAGCAGCCCTCACGGGTGTAAATGTCTCGCCCAGCCAGCTGCAGAGACGTCAAAGGCACTAGGCCCTTGACTGGCTCCGTGGTGGACTTCTGAAAGAACAAGGGAACGATTTCTACCAGTCCACCGACCAGCAAGACCAGCAGGATCAGGACGATCATGAGGAAATTGTTGGTCTCTATTTTTTCGTGCGACAGCCCGCCGCCGCTTGTATTTTTATTTGCCATGGTATTTTCCTTCTCAGGCATGAGCCACAGCGGCCGGAATGGTGACAGTCACTGAACGACCCTTGGTGGCAGTCTTCAACACGTTCCACAGCATAATGACCATGCCTCCAAAGTACAGCAGACCACCCAACAAGCGCAGGACATAGAACGGGTAAGTCGCTTTCACCGACTCGACAAACGTGTAGGTCAACGTGCCGTCGGTATTGATGGCACGCCACATCAGACCCTGCATCACCCCGGCGATCCACATTGCGGCAATGTAGATAACGATACCAATCGTGGCAGTCCAGAAGTGGACTTCAATCGCCTTCACGCTGTACATCTGTTTTTGACCAAAAAGACGAGGGATCAAGTAGTACATGGAACCCATGGTCACCAAACCTACCCAACCCAGGGCGCCCGAATGCACATGGCCCACAGTCCAGTCTGTGTAGTGGGACAAGGCGTTGACGGTCTTGATGGACATCATCGGACCTTCAAACGTGGACATGCCATAGAACGACAGTGAAACAATCAGGAAACGCAGGATCGGGTCGTCACGCAGTTTGTGCCAGGCACCCGACAGTGTCATGATGCCGTTGATCATGCCGCCCCAGCTGGGAGCCAGCAGAATCAGGGAAAAGACCATGCCAACAGACTGAGTCCAGTCAGGCAAGGCGGTGTAATGCAAATGGTGCGGGCCCGCCCACATGTAAGTGAAGATCAGCGCCCAGAAGTGGACGATCGACAGGCGATAGGAATAAACCGGACGCTCGGCCTGCTTGGGGATGAAGTAATACATCATGCCCAGAAAGCCTGCTGTGAGAAAGAAACCGACTGCGTTGTGTCCGTACCACCACTGCACCATGGCATCTTGCACACCGGCATAGGCCGAGTAAGACTTCATGCCACCTGCAGGGATAGCGGCGCTGTTCACCAAGTGCAGCAAAGCCACGGCAATGATGAATGCGCCAAAGAACCAGTTGGCCACATAGATGTGGCGAACCTTTCGCGTTCCGATCGTGCCAAAAAACACAATGGCGAACGAGACCCAGACCAAGGTGATGAGGATGTCAATTGGCCACTCCAGCTCGGCGTATTCCTTGCCCTGAGTGAAACCCAAAGGCAAAGAGACTGCCGCAGCCACGATGACCAGCTGCCAACCCCAAAAGGTGAACGCTGCAAGCTTGTCGCTGAACAACCGGACATGACAGGTACGCTGAGCTACGTAGTAGGCAGATGCAAACAAACCGCAGCCGCCAAATGCAAAAATCACTGCATTGGTATGCAGCGGTCGCAGACGGCCATAGCTCAGCCAGGGAACACCAAAATTGAGCTCTGGCCAAGTCAGCTGGGCAGCAATAATCACGCCGACCAACATACCGACCACGCCCCAAACGACGGTCATGATGGCAAACTGCCTGACAACTTTATCGTTGTAGGTAGTTGCTTGCGCATTGGGAAATTTCATTCTCACCTCTTCTCAGTTTGTTTGGTCCGAGTGTCCTATGGGAAACCCGCACTCCGCTTGACGTAAATCAACCAATTATTCAAATTCTCAGGAATCCTTGAGAATTCGTTCGCCCTCAGACTCGATGTCGTCAAATTGCCCACGGTAGATCGCCCACCACAAACCACCGAGAATGAAGAAAACAAGAATAACCGACAGCGGAATCAGCAAATACAGGATATCCATCAATTTATCTCCAGTGACTCATCAAGAGCCATCATCCAAACCTATCTGAGCCGACAGGCGTAGCGAGTTCAGCACCACCAGCAGTGAACTGGCGGCCATACCCAGACCCGCCAGCCATGCAGGCAGCCAGCCCACAACTGCAAGAGGCACACAGGCCGCGTTGTAAATGGCAGCCCACCAAAGATTTTGGCGAACAATACGCAAGGTGCGCCGCGCCAGGCGCCATGATTTCACGACGGCACCCAACTGATCCCCCAAGACCACAAAATCTGCCCGGGCTTGCGCTAACGGCACCGCCTGACCGAAGGCAAACGACACATGGGCGCCGGCCAAAACCGGGCCATCGTTGAGGCCATCACCCACCACCGCCACCTTGTGACCGCTGGCCTGGGCGCTTTGCAAAAAGACCAGCTTGTCCTGCGGCGTGCAATCCCCCCGGAATTCGGTGACGCCCACCTGGCTGGCCACCCGCGCGGCGGCCTGAGCGCCATCTCCAGACAACAAATGAACGGAGATACCGGCCTGATTCAAGGAAGCAATGGTGGAGGAGGCGTCCGGACGAAGGTCTTCGTGCAACTCAAAGGTGGCGAGCCAGCCATGCTGGTCACTGAGGCAAGCCTGCAACGTGTCAACCGGGGACTCCACGACACCACAAAAATCAGCGGAACCCAGACGCAGATTGAAAACACCGGGGCCAGCTTCGCCCTGCGCCACTTGCCCTGACACACCGCCGCCAGCAACTTCTGCCACATCAGTAGCCGTCCACGGTACGGCGGAACTGGCGCCGCCAGCGGCCGCCACAATAGCTCTGGAAACAGGGTGCAAGGACAGGCGCGCCAGAGCCGCAGCCATGGCCAAGGCGTGCTCAGGCGAAAAACCGGCTCGAACCCGGGTGCTGCCCAACACCATGGCATCTCGGGTCAGAGTGCCGGTCTTGTCGAACATCACCGTATCAATCTTCGCCAGCGCCTCAAATGCGTCCAGCCGGCGCACCAGCACGCCACTGCGCGCCAGCGTGCCTGCCGCTGCAAGCATGGCTGCAGGTGTTGCCAAAGACAGCGCGCAGGGGCAAGTGACGATCAGTACGGCCACCGCCACCATCAAGGCATGTCCGGGATCGGTGTCCCACCAATAGGCGCAGGCCAGGCCTGCCGCCACCAAAACCGCGATCAAAAAGGGTTTGGCGATGCGGTCCGCCAACCTGGCCATCGGGGGTTTGCTGGTTGACGCAGCCTCCATCAAGGCCACAATCTGGGCAAACCGGGTCTGCTCCCCCACCCGTTCCACGCGGACATGCACCACGCTGGCCAGGTTATGGCTACCGGCAATCACCGGCGCGCCGACAAGCTTTGCAACCGGGCGGGACTCCCCCGTGAGCAGCGCTTCATCGACCAGCGTGTCGCCCTGCTTCACCACGCCATCGGCAGGGAATGCCTCACCCGTCAAGATGCGAATCACGTCGCCAGGCACAAGCCGGCGCACCGGCACCAGCTCATAGGCGCCATCCTGCAGTTGTCGGGCCACACTGTCGGGCAGGCGATTCATCAAGGCCTCCAGCGCACCGGCCGTGCGGTTGCGCAGGCGCAACTCCAGCCAGCGCCCGCCCAGCAGGAAGAATACAAACATGGTGAGGGAGTCGAAATAAACCTCCCTGCCAAAAATACCCTGCGGCTCAAAAGTGCCAATACTGCTGACAACAAACGTGATCAACATCCCCAGTGCCACCGGCAGGTCCATGCTGACCCGGCGATTCAAGATATCCCGCCATGCGCTGCTGAAGAAGGGGCCGCACGAAAAAAAGACAACAGGCAAGGTCAACACCCAAGACGCCCAGCGCAGCAACTGCTCCATCTCAGCTGACAGATCACCCGGTGCAGCCACATAGGCCGGCCAGGCGTACATCATCACTTGCATCATGCACAGGCCCGCCACGAGCAGCCGCCACAGCGCCTTGCGCGCCTCAGCTGCGCGTCGCTCGCGGGCGAACGAGTCGTTGGCGGGTAACGCGCGGTAGCCAGCGTTTTGCACCACCTTCATCCAGCCAGAGGGTTTCACGGAGGCCTCGGACCAGACAATGCGCGCCCGGTGGCTTCCTGCACTCACCTCGGCCCGAATCACACCGGGCACGCCGAGCAAGACGTCTTCAATCGTCAGGGCGCAGGCCGCGCAGTGCATGCCTTCGATAAGGAGATTGGACTCCCAGCAGCCTGCATGGGCAGCATCTGGGCGGCTGAACGCGGACCACTCCTGGGGGTCGTCCAAAAGGCGCAGCATCTCTGGTGGATCGTTTGACACTGCCGCACCCCTGCCTTGCGCCTCGCTCAGGCGCTGGACGGACATGACTGATTCAACTGGACGGACGGACGACATAGGCTGCAAGAGTATCCTGACTTACGGTCACTTTACTTGACGCTGATCAAGACACGGGAACAACAGGGGAGTAAGCTTTGTTTTTTTATGACGAAGGAGCAACCCATGTACAGAAAAATTCTGGTAGCCACAGATGGATCAACACTGTCCAAAAAGGCGGTCGCCAGCGCTATAGACCTGGCTGCCCTGGCAGGCGCGGAACTGGTCGCTTTGAAAGTGATACCGCGCTACCCCCAAAGCTATTTTGAAGGCGGCCTGGCTTTGCAGGTGGAAGAGGTGAGCCGGGTTGAGCAGCAGTGGGCCAATGACGGTCAGGCTGTCGTCGACGCCGTCCAGAAAGCGGCCTTGGCCAAGGGCGTCAAGACCAAAGCCATCACCGTCAAATCGGATCTGGTCTCGGACGCCATCATCGCAGCCGCCAAAAAAAACAAATGTGATTTGATCGTCATGGCGTCACACGGTCGCAAAGGCATCAAGCGCTTGTTGTTGGGCAGCGAAACCCAGCAAGTGCTGACCCATGCCACGGTTCCGGTGCTTGTTTTAAGGTAAAAACAGCCCCTGGTCGTTTTGGATAAATGACTTGTTGCTACAAAACCATAGCAAAAAAATGCACTCAGTCCGTCCTCAAAAGGCCAAGATCAAGCACGGACGATAAACTCATGGCTCGGGGTCGCGTGGAGAGGACCGGTCTCGGGCAAGCTGATCGGCCCAACTTGCAAGGCCGTCATTTTCTTGCAGCGCATCCTGGGTTCAAGGCTTGGCGCGTCGCAGGGCAGCGATCAGCTGGTCCACTTCGGCCACCATCCCGGAAACCATGCCGGCCAGACTCTCCAGCGTGCCATTTCCCGACTGAACCTCAATCTGGCGGGCGATCTCTGCCGCGGGAAGGGCACCAAACATGGCGAGTGTTCCCTTGAGTGCATGGGCCACGTGCTTTAAAGGCTCCCGCTCACCGCTACCAATTGATTGATTCAACTGGTCCAGGTCAATGGGCCACTGGTCCATAAAGACGTCGGTAATGATGTGAACGACCTCCTCATCTGAAGCTGACAAAGCGGCGTCGTAATCAAACGCCGACTGGGGGGAGGTACGCGGCGTTAAATCGGTCGTCTTTATCGCCAGAGAGTGAGGCAGGCCCGGTAGAGGCCCGAACATGTGCTGTTGAAGCAGCCGTTGCAGTTCGGTCGTCTCAATGGGCTTGGAAAGGTAGTCATCCATACCAGCGGCCAAGCAGTCGGCGCGATCTCCCGGCATGGCGTTGGCCGTCATGGCAATAATAGGGGTGCGCGGACCCTGCTCAGAGGCACGATAGAGGCGGGTTGCCTCGAGGCCATCCATCACGGGCATGATCATGTCCATCAAGACAAGGTCAAACCGCCGCTGCGCCAAAACCTTCAGAGCCAGCTGCCCATCGTTGGCTACCGTCACGCGGTGACCCCAGCGGCTCAATAGGGCGATCGCCAGCTTCTGGTTGACCACATTGTCTTCCACCAGCAGCACATGCAGCCGCGTCTGTTCGCCCATGGTCGCTTGGCGGGGCACCAACTCGGCCGGGCCGATTGAACTGTCCCGAAACACCCGGGAAATCACATGAATCAGGTCCTGGCGGGTGAAGGGCTTGGACAGATACGCATCAAAACCCACCTCCCGGGATCGCTGGGCATCGCCCTTCAAACCCGCGGAGGACAGCATGATCAAGGGCGTCTTCCCGCTGCCCGGGAGCAAGCGCAGTTGGGCCGCAAGCTCGAAACCATCGAGGTCAGGCATGTGCGCATCAAGCAGGATCAAATCGCAACCCAAACCGCTCTGCTGCGCATCGCGCACCCAAGCGAGGGCCCGAACACCCGATTCGAACTCAATGGCGCGCGCGCCGAGGCTTTCCAGCAGGCCGACCAGCACCATCCGATTGACCGCATTGTCATCCACCACCACAACGCGCAAGTCGGACAACTGCACCACCTCAAGGTCATCTGCAACCATTTGGGCGTCATGTTCCAGGCGGATGGAGAAGTGGAATTGGCTCCCCTGCCCGAGCTCGCTCTCGACTGACATGTGCCCGCCAAGCGCCTCCACCAGACGAGCCGAAATGGACAAGCCCAGGCCCGTCCCGCCATAGCGGCGAGTGATCGAGCTGTCTTCCTGGGCGAAAGCCTCAAATATGGAACTCAGCTTGGTGGCAGGTATCCCGATGCCGGTGTCGCTGACCGTGAACTGAACCTTGTCGACTCCCTGGGCATCGGCATCGGCATCGGCGCCGACGTGCACGCGCAGCACGATCTCGCCATGCTCTGTGAACTTGATGGCGTTGCCCACCAGGTTAATGATGATTTGGCGAAGTCGCCCGGGGTCGCCCAGCAAAGCCATCGGCACCTCTGGCCCGATATCACAAACCAGCTCCAGACCCTTGCCATGGGCACGAAGCGCCAGCGATTTCAGGCTCTCTCCGACCGTGCGACCCAAATTGAATGGGATGTTTTCAACGATCAGTTTTCCGGCCTCGATTTTCGAAAAATCAAGAATGTCGTTGATTACGGTGAGCAAGGAGTCAGCCGATGATTTGACGATGTTGAGGTACTCCCGCTGCTCATCGTTCAACTCAGTCTCCAGCGCCAACTCGGTCATGCCAAGCACGCCATTCATGGGCGTGCGGATCTCATGGCTCATATTGGCCAGAAATTCAGACTTGGCACGGTTGGCCAGTTCAGCGCTGAGCTTGGCACGCTCCAGCTCCTCGGAAACCCGTTTGGACTCCGAGATGTCGGCGAGATAGCCGTTCCACAACACACCACCGTCCGAGGCAATTTGAGGTTGAAACTCGCAATGCACCCAGACCGGTTCGCCGGTCTCCTTGTGCATCAGCCGAAAATCCAGCGTCACCAACTCGCCCGCTGCGATGGAACGCTGAAACGCGCCTGCCAGCGCGGCTTGGTCAAGCGGATGCACCCGGGCCAGAATGGCTTTGGCATCGGCCATCACCTCGTCATGGGTCACGCCGCTGATTCGCCCGATGGCAGGACTGCAAAAAGGTATGGATTGCCACCCATCTCGCGACAAGTGAAGTTGGTAGACCGCTACTGGCACATTGGCCGTGACTTCACGCAATCTGGAACTGGCGTCTTTCAAAGAGGTGACATCCTGCCAGATGCCGGTAAACACCGTTGCCCCGTTGGGGGACAGGTCCGGTTCAGGCCGGATCTCGCCCCGAATCCAGCGCAGGCTACCGTCCGGCATCACCACACGGTAGTCATCGCTCCAGCTCTCGCGGCTGGCTGCGGCGTTCAGTACCCCCTGCACGCACCGCTCCCGGTCCTCAAGGACGATCTGTCTCGCAGAAATACCGCCATCGAGCAAGAGTGCGTCACGGTCGAGGCCGCGTATCTCCATCAGACGATCGCTGGCAAAGGTGTAGCGGGTTTGCCCCTGATTCACCTCGCACTGGTACACCACCCCAGGCACGGCGTTGGTGATGCGCAGCAAGCGCGCCTCGGCGGCCTTGATCTCCGCATCCATGAGCTTACGTGCCGTAATGTCCGTGCGAATGGCAATAAATTGCGTAATGACTGACTTATCGTCACTCAAGGGGACAACGGTGGCCTGCACCCAATGCAAAGTGCCATTTTTGGCCATGTTGCATATTTCACCATGCCAAACCTGACCCGCCAGAATCACACTCCACAAATCCGCGAAAAACGCATTGGGGTGAACACCTGAACTGATGATGCGGTGGTTTCGGCCCAGCAATTCCGAACGCTCGTAGCCGCTGATTTCGCAAAATTTGTCATTCGCATAGACGATGCATCCGTCCAGATCAGTGATGCTGACAATGCAATGCTGATCCAGCGCGAATTTCTGGTTGGCAAGGTCTGCCAAAGCCACGTAAAGGTCTTGTTGGCTCTCCTCGCGATGCTTGACCAGCACAGACATGAGCTGTGACAGCGACTCCAGGCTGTCTTTTTCGACGACCGGAATGTCCTGGTCGATTGTCTCGATCAAACCATTAGCCGTAGCCCGCAGCGAGTCGATTGCACGCTCACGGCTGGCCAGTTCAGCGCGCATGCGGTCATTGGCATGGGTCAATTCCATGGAACTCAGCTGCAAGCTCCGGCTTTTGAGGTCCAGGTCGCGGTCACTTTGTTCGTAAGCCTCGCCAACCCGCGTCAGGAATTCACCCAGGCCCCTCAACAAGCGGCCCACCTCAGGCGAAACGCCTTCCGCGCTGCCAAGCAGGGTCAATTCACCCAGGACACCCGGGAGCCTGTCGGGGTCAGTCCCGAGTAGTCGTTTAGCCTGACGGGCGAGTAGCTTGTGCATGAAACAAGACAGTAAAAAAAAAGGTGGCGGTCAGCGCTCTGTCAGATACGTGATGGTCATGGTCTGGTTGTGCAGCTTGCACACGGCATTGTCCGCGAAGGGGCTGATTTCACCATTGGAGTAAAAACCGGTCAGCACGGCGCCCTGCCCAAAAACATCACCGACAGCCTCGATCTCTTCGTCCACACGTCCGCCCATCACCAACTTGCGCCCAACACAACTCACCAGCAACGCCAGGCCCGGGCCGGGTGCATCCAACATGGCCTTGGCCGCCTGAGCGGCTGACTCGGCCCCACCCACCAGCGCATCGGTGCTGGCGTGCATCAGGCGCAGGTAGCCGTCGGGATCGAGATCACCCGCCAGGGTCAAACTGCCGGCGGCCTCGTCCATGCCCAGAATCGTGCGAATCAAACCCAGTTCGGTATGGTCCCGGTCCACCATGGCGAATGGAAACAGCAGGCCGGAGGCAGGCAAGTCCTTCGCATGATCGCCAAGGTAGCGCCGGTAAACCTCGAGAGCAGGTGAGCCATCGAGTTCGAACAGCACATTGTTCTCGCACCGGGTGACCTTGCGGGCAGGACCAAACGGCGACCATCCGCCAAAAGAGCCGTGAGAGAAAACCAAACGGTCGCCATACAGACCCACGCACGCCAAGGTGTCCTTTTGGACGCCGCTGGCATCAAGCACCCAAGTCTCCGTGAAGGCTGCGGCATCGCCCGCCAACCCACCGGTAATTTGTACGGACGCACCAAGCACTTCGGTCATTCCCGATATCAGGGCGCTGCCATTGATATCGACTCCCTGGCCAAATATCAACACGGCGCGCAGGCCAGCCAGGGGCAGTTGCCTGCCCAAACGCTGGCCCGCGGCCAAGGAATCGTCCATGCCCAGCAGCCGAGTTGACGATGCCACCAGGGGGGTCTCCTCAAACCGGAGGGCTGTCACCACGCAGGTGCCATCGGTCACACCCCGGGCAGAAATTTCACCTGCTGTGGAGCAGCCCAACCGAATGGCCGATGGAAACAGGGAAGCCAGCGGATCTCCCACATCCTGAAGCAGATCGATCGATCCGAAAACCAGCACCAGTTGGGGGTCCATGGCGCTCAATGACGCTAAGTCATGGGCCAGCTGGCGGCAACTGTCCAGCGTAACTTGGGCAACCTGCATGGGACGACGCTCCTGTGTGCAACGAATGGTTCGCACCCATCGTACAACGACTACCCCGCAGCGTATTGGGCGCGGAGTATATTTTTTTGGACCTTGCCCATGGTGTTGCGGGGCAGTGAGTCCACCACAAAGCACTTTTTGGGCACCTTGAAATTGGCAAGCTTCGACTTGAGGCTGGCGATGATCTGGCCAGGATTCACCGTCGCGCCCGGCTTGGCAATCACCACCGCCACGCCCACCTCACCGAAGTCAGCGTGCGGAATGCCCACCACCGCGCTCTCGGCCACACCGGGCAACTCGTTGATGTAGCCCTCAATTTCCGCAGGGTACACGTTGTACCCACCGCTGATGATGAGGTCCTTGTTGCGCCCCACAATGGTCACGTAACCGCGCTCATCGATCCGGCCCACATCGCCGGTCTTGAAAAAGCCGTCCGGGGTGAACTCCTCCGCCGTCTTCTCGGGCATGCGCCAGTACCCCTTGAACACATTGGGACCCTTGACCTGAATGCCCCCGATTTCACCCGTGGGCAGCGCCCGGCCTTCGTCGTCCTGCACCCGCAAACTCACCCCGGGGAGCGGAAAACCCACCGTCCCGCCACGCCGCTCGCCCTCAAGCGCCCGGTACGGGTTGGAGGTCAGCATGGCGGTTTCGCTCATGCCATAGCGCTCCAGAATGGTGTGGCCGGTGCGGGTCTGCCATTCGGTGAAGGTCTCGATCAGCAGCGGGGCCGACCCCGCAATGAATAGCCGCATGTGGCGCGCGGCCGCCAGGGTCAGCCCGGGCTCGGCCAGCAGACGCACGTAGAGCGTGGGCACGCCCATGAACACGGTTGCCTCGGGCATCTTTTCAAGGACCAGTTTGGGGTCGAATTTGGACAGCCAGATCATCTTGCTGCCATTGAGCAGCGCCCCGTGAATGGCCACAAACAGGCCATGCACATGAAAAATGGGCAGCGCGTGAATCAGCACGTCGTCAGGCTGCCAGCCCCAGTAGTCCTTTAAGACATGCGCATTGCTGAGCATGTTGCCGTGGGTCAGCATGGCCCCCTTGGAGCGCCCGGTGGTGCCACTGGTGTACAAAATGGCGGCCAAATCGTCGGCGGACCGGAGTGCCACCGTGTGTTGATCGGAGCAGTTGGCCGAACGCTCCAGCAGCGTGCCGGTCCGGTCGTCATTGAGCGTGAAAACGTACTGTGTGCCCGCCATAAATGCAATTTTGCTGACCCAGCCAAAGTTGGCGCCCGAGCACACCACCAAGGCGGGCTCAGCGTTGCCGATGAAATACTCGATCTCGGCGCTCTGGTAGGCGGTATTGAGGGGCAAAAACACATAGCCCGCACGCAAGGTGGCCAGGTACAGCACCATGGCCTCCACCGATTTCTCCACCTGAACGGCAATTCGGGCACCCTCGGGTAAATCCAGCGAGGCCAGCAGGTTGGCCATCATGGCGGTGGCGCGCTCCAGGTCGCGCCATGAGTAGACGAGGCCGTTGTCGGTCTCGACGGCTTGTGCGTCCAGGTTGTCCGGGAAGGCGGCGCGCAGGGCTGCAAAAAGGTTGTCGTTGTGTGGCTGGGTCATGGTCTGGGGTCGCTTGTTCAAAGAGGTCGTACAGCGCTGAAAACATCAAAACGCCGGTTTTCGCTTATCCAGGAAAGCCTGAATGCCCTCGCGGTGCTCGGCACTGCTGGCATAGGCATAAGGGTTTGGCGAAGTGTTTGCTACTGTTTCATGATGTAAATAACCAATAGATACGCTGACTGGAGGCAGATTCAATGCTCTAAGTGTCTGTTTATTCAGGCGGGCGGCCTGGGGTGCCAAGGCGACTACGCGCAGCGCAGTGGCCAGCACCTCGGCGTCCAGGGCGTCGTCATCCACCACCCGGCTCAAAAAACCGGCGGCCTTCAACTCCTGGGCGCCAAACAGGGCCGCCTCCAGCAGCATCTGGCGAGCCAGTGCAGGCCCCACCTCGCGCGCTACCAGCGCCGCCTCACGCGGGGCCATCGGAAAGCCCAGCTTGGCAATCGGCGCACCAAAACGGGCCGATTGAGCGCTGACCCGGATGTCGCAGCAACTGGCGATCTCCACGCCTGCGCCCATGCAGTTGCCTGTAATTTGCGCCACGACGGGCACATCGCAGTTCAGCATGGCTTGCAAACCACCCCAGACGTCACCCTCGTGAAACTCGCGCAGGCTGGCCTCCTGAAACCGGAAGGCGGCGTACTCCGAGATGTCACCCCCGGCGCAAAAGTGGCTACCCTCCCCGGCAATCACCACGCAGCGGATGTCACTGCTGAGCTGGACATGCTCAAAAGCCGCCCGCAATTCGCTCCACATCAGGCGCGTCATGGCGTTAAACCGGTGGGGGTGGCACAAGGTCACCCGAGCCAAGTGCCCCACCTGCTCAAAGCGCAGGGTACCCGGTGTCATGGATGCCACACTCAATCCAGTTTGGCGCCAGAGGCTTTGACAACGGTGGCCCAGCGCTTGACCTCCGAGCTCACAAAGTTGCCAAACTGTGGCGGCGTCAGGCTGCCAAACTCGGCGCCATTGCTGGCCCAGATGGCCTTGAGTTCGTCAGAAGCCGTCGCACGGCGCATTTCTTCGACGATCCGGGCCTGCAGATCCGCCGGGATTCCCTTGGGGGCCCACAAGCCGTACCAGGTTGACACGGTGTAGTCTGGCAAACCCAGCTCGGCAGCGCACGGCACATCAGGAAATGCCGGGTTGCGTTTGGCGCCTGAGACCATGAGTGCCTTGATGCGTCCGCTCTTGATGTGCGTGGCAGAGGATCCCAAGCCGTCAAACATCATCTGCACGTTGCCGGCAATCAGGTCTTGCAAGGCCGGGCCGGCACCGCGGTACGGAATGTGGGTGATGAAGGTTTTGGTTTGCAGCTTGAACAACTCGCCCGCCAGGTGGTGGGAGGTACCGCCACCGGCCGAACCATAGTTCAGACGGCCGGGGGCCTGACGCACCTGCTCCATGAAGGCCTTGAAGTCGCCCGGAATCAGGCGCGGGTTGACCACCAGCACCTGGGGCACATTGGCCATCAGGGCCAGGGGCACAAAGTCTTTTTCAATGTCGTAGTCCAGCTTGGCGTACATCGACGGTGCAATCGCATGGTGCACCGCGCCCATGAACAGCGTGTAGCCGTCGGGCGCAGCCTTGGCCGCGATGCTGGCACCTACCGTGCCGCCCGCACCCCCCCGGTTGTCAATGATGAGCTGCTTGCCTGTGAGTTTGGAAAACTGGGCCGAGAGCGGGCGTGCAAAGGCATCCGTGCCACCACCGGCCGGAAAAGGCACGACCAGGGTCACCGGCTTGGTTGGCCAAGGGGCTTGGGCCTGCGCTTGCCAGGGCAACACGCTGCCGGCCAGGCCAGCTGCAGCGCCCTGCAAAACGTGACGTCGGGTCGGTTGGGCAATAGGGCTTGTCATGGGGTTTGAGTTCATCTTTTGTCTCCTGTTGTAGTGAAATTTTAAAAAACCGGTCCCCTCAAAATCTCAAGTCCTCTATCGCCTTGGAGATGGGGATTTTCTTATTCGCCAATTGTTCCCTGTGTCTGTCCAGGCGCTTGAGGTCATACAGGTAATTGACCATCAGACCACAGGACTGCTTGAGGCCTTTGGGCGAAGGGTCTCCCGCCCAATTCAGGCGCTCAACGCGCGCGCCGTTGCCCAGGTGAAACCGCGCCACGGGGTCCAGTGGCTGATCGCCCGCCATTTCCCGGGCCAGATAGTGCGCGGCACATTGCATCAGCAGCTGGCGCACGGGTGACTTGGCATCCAGAGCCAGTGGCTTGTCGGCCGCCGCCAACAGGTGCGCGGCGGACACGGCCTCACACGCCAGGGATTGCGCCAACTCCGCGCGGGCTTTGATGGAGAGCCGCTCCAACATGGCCGTGGCATTCTTGCCCAGCCAGCCCCTGAAACCCGGAATGGGCGACAGTGTGGCAAAGGTCTTGAGTCGGGGGAACTCGGTCTTGAGGGTTTCCACCACACGTTTGATCAGTGAGTCACCAAAGCTCACGCCCCGCAGGCCGGTCTGGGTGTTGCTGATGGAGTAAAAAATGGCGGTGGTGGCCTTGCTCAGGTCGCTGGCATCGGCTGATTCGTCCAGCAAGGGCGTGATGCTGGCTGCCATGTCACCCATGAGTGCAACCTCCACAAAAATCAGGGGCTCATCGGTCAAGCGGGGGTGAAAGAACCCGTAGCAGCGCCGGTCCGAGTCGAGCCGGTTTTTCACGTCAGCCCAACTCTTGATGTCGTGCACTGCCTCGTACTTGATCAGTTTTTCGATCAGCGAGGCCGGCGAATCCCAGCTGATGCGCCGCAGGTCCAGAAAACCCACGTCAAACCAGGTGGAGAACATGTATTCCATCTCCACATCCAGCGCCTGCAAACGCTTGTCGGACTTGAGCAGGGGCAGCATATCAGCGCGCAAGTCCACCAAAAAACGGATACCGCCCGGAAAAGCGCTAAAGCGCTGCAGCAAACGCCGGCGCGGCGACACGGTGGCGCGCCGGTACTGCACCTCGGCGGCCGCCTCATCCGGCGTACCTACAGCAGCGGCAAAACGCGCCTGGGCCTGCTTGACCGTGCCGGGATCAGCCGTGAACTGCTCGCTCATCAACAACCAGAAGTCACGCCGCTGAGCCGGGTCGGCCCCAGCGTACCACTGGGTGAGGGTCTTGGCCCGCAACCCACCCTCCACCTCACTCACCTGACTGTCAACAACCGCCTGCAACTCGGCCAGCATGCGGCGCAGCTCCCGGGGCGATAGCGCCTCACCCTTGCGACGCAGGGTGCCAGCCAGCCGCTCCCGCGTGGAGCGCAGGAGCGGGCGTGCAGTGGCGTGGCCCGCTGCGGCACTGACCGAGGGTGCCACGGTCTTCGGGCTGAGTGCCAGGTCATCGCCTGACGCAGCTGATTTCATAGCATCCAAACCAATAGAATCAATGGCCTGAGGCTTATTTCGCCTTGAACCCGTTACGGGGAGCAATTTGGAAACGTTGCGACTGATCCAGTCTGAAGTGTTCATGCCAATTGCCTGCTTTTTTGGTCCCGGGCCAGTTCACGCAGCGCGTCGCGCTGACGGGTAAGGTGGGTGCGCATGGCGGCGTCGGCGCCCTCAGAGTCGCGGGCACGCAGCGCAGCGTAAATCGCCAGATGTTCGTTCAGGCTTTGCGCCAGGCGGCCCGGCGCACGCAACTGCTGCAAGCGGGCGAGTTTGAGGATCTTGCGTAGATCGGCAATCACCATCGCCAACCAACGGTTGTCGGCCAGGGTGATGATGGCCTCGTGGATGCTGAAATTGGTGGCGTAGTAATCATGGATGCGCCCGGCATCTGCGTGCGCCTTGAGGCGTTCGTGCAGCACATCCAGCGCAGCAATGTCGGCATCACTGGCGTGGCGTGCAGCCTCAAAAGCGCAGCGCCCCTCAAGCAAGGCCATCACTGGAAAGATCTCGTCGAGATCCTGCTCAGTCACCTCGTTGACAAAACTGCCCCGGCGCGGCTCGTGGCGCACCAAACCCTCGACTGCGAGCACCTTGAGCGCTTCGCGCAGGGGTGTGCGGGAGATTTTCAAGGTTTCGCACAGGGCGACCTCGTCAATAAAACTGCCGGGGGCCAAGCTACCGTCAAAAATCCGGTCGCGCAGCAGTACAGCGACTTCTTCATGCAGGGAATTGTGAACCAGGCGCATCAGCGGCTCGGCGTGACGCCCGGTGACCAAGGAGTCAGGCGTAAACTAGGAGGGTGTGTTTTCATAATTACGCATAATTATGAAAGGGCAAAAGAAAACTGGCAAGGTATCCTCTCTCGGGATAAACCCTCGGTCAGTCGGAAAATCAGGGGTCAGTGAATCGCGCGGACCTGCGCCCACCGCCACATCGCCAAGCCACCCAGAATCATGGGCACGCACAACCACTGACCCATACTCAGGCCCAGGGACAAAATGCCCAAGTGCGCATCGGGCTCCCGGAAGAATTCCGCCACAAAGCGAAACACGCCGTAGCCCACCAGGAACATGGCCGCCACCTGGCCCTCCTTACGCTCTTTGCGGGCGTAAAACCAGAGCAGCACAAACAACAGCAGACCTTCCAGCAAGAACTGGTAGACCTGAGATGGGTGACGCGGCAAGTCGCCCGCCCCCCGAAACACCATGCCCCACGGCAACTCAGGGCTGCTCACGCGGCCCCACAACTCACCGTTGATGAAATTGCCCAGCCGCCCAGCGGCCAGCCCGGTGGGCACGCAGGGCGCCACAAAATCGGCCACCTGCAGCCAGGGCTTGTGGCGCGAGCGTGCAAACCAGACCATGGCCACAATGACGCCCAGCATGCCGCCATGAAAACTCATGCCGCCCTGCCACACCGCCAAAATCTCCAACGGATGGCTCAAGTAATAGACCGGCTTGTAAAACAGGCAGTAGCCCACGCGCCCGCCCAGCACCACACCCATCACGCCCAAAAACAAAATATCCTCGACATCGCGACGGATCCAGGCACCCTCTCCCGTGATGGCGGCAAAGGGCAGATGGCGCAAGCGCCGAAAGCCCAGCAACATGAACAAGCCAAATGCGGCGAGGTAGGTCAGGCCGTACCAATGAACGGCCAAGGGCCCAAGTTGCAGTGCAATCGGGTTAATTTCAGGATGAGTCAGCATGCCCGGCATTGTGCACGCAAGGCCAAGCCGCTTTCTGTTCCTTAAAATAGATGGGCGAATAGACACCAACACTACCAGAGACACCCATGACCACCCAACCCGTCATCCTGAACCCGCGCTCCAAAAACATCACCGAAGGCAAGTCCCGAGCGCCCAACCGCTCCATGTATTACGCCTTGGGATACGAGACCGAGGACTTCAACAAGCCCATGATTGGCGTAGCCAATGGCCACAGCACCATCACCCCTTGCAACAGTGGCCTGCAAAAGCTGGCCGACGCGGCCGTGGCCGGCATTGAAGAAGCCGGTGGCAAGGCGCAAACCTTCGGCACGCCCACCATCAGTGACGGCATCGCCATGGGCACCGAGGGCATGAAGTACAGCCTGGTCAGCCGCGAAGTGATTTCTGACTGCATCGAGACCTGCGTGCAGGGCCAGTGGATGGATGGCGTGGTCGTGATTGGCGGCTGCGACAAAAACATGCCCGGCGGCCTGATGGGCATGCTGCGCGCCAATGTTCCCGCGATCTTCGTTTATGGCGGCACCATTTTGCCCGGCCACTACCAAGGCAAAGAGCTGAACATCGTGAGCGTATTTGAAGCCGTCGGCGAGAACGCCGCTGGCCGCTTGAGCGACGAAGACCTGCTGCAAATCGAACGCCGCGCCATTCCCGGCACGGGTTCGTGCGGTGGCATGTACACCGCCAACACCATGAGTTCGGCCTTCGAGGCGCTGGGCATCTCCCTGCCCTACTCCTCCACCATGGCCAATCCGCATGACGAGAAGGTTCATTCCGCCAAAGAATCAGCCCGCGTGCTGGTCGAAGCCATCAAGAAAGACCTGAAGCCGCGTGACATCGTGACCCGCAAGTCGATTGAAAACGCTGTGGCCGTCATCATGGCAACAGGCGGCTCCACCAACGCCGTGCTGCACTTTTTGGCGATTGCCCACGCGGCTGACGTAGAGTGGACCATTGACGACTTCGAGCGCGTGCGCGTTAAAACTCCCGTGTTGTGCAACCTGAAACCCAGTGGCCAATACCTGGCGGTGGACTTGCACCGCGCCGGCGGCATTCCGCAAGTCATGAAAATGCTGCTGTCCGCCGGCCTGCTGCACGGCGACTGCATCACCATCACCGGCCAGACGATTGCCGAAGTGCTCAAGGATGTGCCGGATGCACCGCGTGCGGACCAGGACGTGATTCGCCCCATGAACAACCCGATGTACGCGCAAGGTCACCTGGCTATTTTGAAAGGCAATCTGTCACCTGAAGGCTGCGTGGCCAAAATCACCGGCCTGAAAAACCCGGTCATGACCGGCCCAGCGCGCGTGTTTGACGACGAACAATCGGCGTTGGCAGCCATTTTGGCCAACAAAATCGTGGCGGGCGACGTGATGGTGCTGCGCTACCTCGGCCCCAAAGGTGGCCCCGGCATGCCGGAAATGCTGGCACCGACGGGCGCACTGGTCGGCCAAGGCCTGGGCGAGTCGGTCGGCTTGATCACCGATGGCCGCTTCTCCGGCGGAACCTGGGGCATGGTGGTTGGCCACGTAGCGCCTGAAGCGGCCGTGGGGGGCTTGATTGCACTCATTGAAGAAAATGATTCGATCACGATTGATGCGCACCAGCTGCTGCTGCAACTCAATGTGGCGGACGACGTGATTGCGACGCGCCGCGCGGCCTGGACCGCACCGCTGCCGCGCTACACCCGGGGCGTGCAGGCCAAATTTGCTTTTAATGCCTCCACAGCCAGCAAGGGCGCTGTGCTGGACAACTACTGACCTCCCAACTCGCGGCTTTGAATCTGCGAGGCCCGCCCGGCAAGCCCTGGCGGGCTTTTTTGTATTAGCGCTTCTTCTTGTCAGGCGGCATGCCCAAGGCATCGCGAGTTCGGTCAATTCGCGCCTGCTTTCGCGCGTTCTCCCGCTCCATCACTTTCTTTTTGGTGTAACCGGTCGAATCCGCCCAGGCCCACCAAGCCACAGCCAACCCAAACGGCAGTAGCACAATCCACCAGTCCCATGCCGCGACCGGTCCTAACGCCAGGTATTTCAGGACCAGAAAAACCAGCCCAAGTCCTAAAAAATACATATCACTGTCCTCTGCGTTTATAAATTGCCGACGTTCATCTGCTGTTCATCGGCATCACGGTATAAACTTTTAGCAACTGTAAACCACACCACCAGGAACCACGATGAAACACATCCTCTTCGCGCTAGTTACTGCCGCCTCTGTCACGGCTCCTGCCTTGGCCGACCAAGCCCTGGCCACGTCCAAAAACTGCATGGCTTGCCATGCCATGGACAAGAAACTGGTGGGTCCTTCCTACAAGGATGTCGCCAAAAAATACACAGGCCAAAAAGATGCTGCTGACAAGCTGGCAGCCAAGATCATGAAAGGCGGCTCTGGCGTCTGGGGTGCCATCCCGATGCCTGCCAACCCACAGGTGAACGAGGCCGATGCCAAGAAATTGGCAGCTTGGGTGCTCGCCAGTTGAACGCCGCAGCCAGCCCGACGTGAAAAAGCCCGCGCAAGCGGGCTTTTTCACAGGCCCGACTCATCTGGAGTCGGGTGGCTTGCCATCGGCGTCAGTTTAGTAAGTCTGACCCAGCTGGTCCAGGATCGCCGGATTTTCCAGCGTAGAGGTGTCTTGGGTAATGGACTCCCCCTTGGCCAGTGAGCGCAACAACCGGCGCATGATCTTGCCGGAACGGGTCTTGGGCAAGTTTTCGCCAAAACGGATGTCTTTGGGCTTGGCGATCGGGCCAATTTCTTTGGCGACCCAGTCACGCAATTCCTTGGCAATGGCTTTGGCTTCGTCGCCGGTCGGCACGGGGCGCTTGAGCACCACAAAGGCGCAGATGGCCTCGCCAGTCAAGTCGTCCGGACGGCCCACCACGGCAGCCTCGGCCACCAGATCCGACTTGGCCACCAAAGCCGACTCAATTTCCATCGTGCCCATGCGGTGACCCGACACATTCAACACGTCATCAATGCGACCCGTGATGCGGAAATAGCCGTTGTCTGCATTGCGCACTGCACCGTCTCCCGCCAGGTAAGTGGTACCGCCCAACTCTTCAGGGAAATAGCTCTTCTTGAAACGCTCGGGGTCATTCCAGATGGTGCGGATCATCGACGGCCACGGCCGCTTGACCACCAGCAGACCACCGGAACCGTTGGGGACATCCACGCCGGCCTCATCCACGATGGCAGCCATGATGCCCGGCAATGGCAAGGTGCAGCTGCCAGGCACAAGTGGTGTCGCGCCGGGCAGCGGCGTGATCATGTGGCCACCGGTTTCGGTCTGCCAGAAGGTGTCCACAATCGGGCACTTCTCATGGCCGATGTTCTTGTAGTACCACATCCATGCTTCGGGGTTGATAGGCTCACCGACCGAGCCCAAAATGCGCAAGCTGCTCAGGTCGGAGCGGTCAGGGTGGACTTTTTCATCACTCTCGGCCGCTTTGATGAGCGAGCGAATGGCGGTGGGCGCGGTGTAAAAAATACTGCACTTGTGGCGCTCGATCATCTGCCAGAAACGACCCGCGTTGGGGAAAGTGGGGATGCCTTCAAAAATGATCTGGGTAGCACCTGCAGCCAGCGGGCCATACGCCACGTAGGCGTGGCCTGTGATCCAGCCGATATCGGCCGTGCACCAGAACACGTCATCCGCTTTCAGGTCAAAGGTCCAGTCCATGGTCAGCTTGGACCACAACATGAAGCCGCCGGTGGCATGTTGCACACCCTTGGGTTTGCCGGTTGAGCCAGAAGTAAACAAAATGAACAAGGGATGCTCGGCTCCCACTGCAACAGGCGCGCACTCTGTGCTTTGTCCGGCCAGGGCTTCTGTGAACGTGATGTCGCGACCCACCACCATATTGCAGGCGGTGGGCGTGCGTTGAAACACGAACACTGACTTGATGGACTCGCAGCCACCCAGGCCCAGGCCTTCATCCACGATTGCCTTCAGAGGCAATTCCTTGCCGCCACGCATTTGAAAGTTGGAGGTGATCACCGCCACGGCGCCCGCGTCAATGATGCGTTCCTGCAATGCCTTGGCAGAAAAGCCGCCAAACACCACACTGTGGGTAGCGCCGATGCGGGCGCAAGCCTGCATGGCAATCACGCCTTCAAGCGTCATCGGCATGTAGATCAGGACACGGTCGCCTTTGTTGATGCCGCGGGCCTTGAGCGCGTTGGCAAACTGGCTCACCTTGGCCAACAATTCCTTGTAGGTTGTTTTGGTCACTGCGCCGTCGTCAGCTTCGAAAATGACCGCCACCTTGTTCTCATTGGGTGTCCCCATGTGCTTGTCAAGGCAGTTGGCGGAGGCATTCAGTTCACCATCGTCAAACCACTTGTAGAACGGGGCGTTCGACTCATCGAGTGTTTTTGTGAAGGGCTTGCTCCACAGCACATTCTCACGGGCCAAACGAGCCCAAAAGCCCTCAAAATCGCTGGCTGCCTCGGCGCACAGTGCGTTGTAGCCAGCCATGCCGGAGATACGGGCCGATTTCTGGAAGGCCTCGCTGGGTGGAAAAACGCGGTTCTCAACCAATACGGATTCAATGGCGGATGGTGTTGCACTCATGTATCTAGCTCCTCTTGTTGAATTAAATTATTCGCGACTGTCGACGCCCGCACTTACATGCTACTGACTTCCAGCAAAAGTACACACCCCTACAATCAAGAATTAACCTTGTTTCGAGATTGAATATGACCATTCCCCGTGCTGATAGCGCCCGCAAGATGCGCCCTGTTCCCCGGTTCATTTTTGCCAGTCGATGGCTTCAGCTGCCGCTTTATGTGGGCTTGATTGCCGCCCAAGGCGTTTATGTGTTTCATTTTTGGGTCGAACTGGTCCACCTGCTTGAGGCCGTATTTGGGAATCAGACCGCTTTGCAAGCCCTGGTCACCAGCATTGGCTACAAGTCCGATGTGACGGTCACGAGCCTGAATGAAACCATCATCATGTTGGTGGTGCTGGCGCTGATCGACGTGGTCATGATTTCGAACCTGCTGATCATGGTCATCGTGGGAGGTTACGAAACCTTTGTCAGCCGCATGGATCTGGAGGGCCACCCCGATCAACCCGAGTGGCTCAGCCACGTCAATGCCTCGGTACTAAAAGTCAAGCTCGCGACAGCCATCATCGGTATCAGCTCGATTCATCTCCTCAAGACCTTCATCAATGCTGCGAACTATTCGGACAAAGTGCTGATTGCCCAGACCGTGATTCACATCACCTTCCTGCTGTCTGCCATGGCGATCGCCTACACAGACAAGCTCATGGTGCGCACTTCCAGCGACCACTGAAGGTTTTAATTTGTCCGGGGCACTGATGAACCATGTCAATGCTCGCCTAGAATTTTCGTTTTTTCCCTGAAGGGCCATAACCGTGTTGCTCACCATCATTTTGCTGCCCTTGCTGGTGGGCACGCTGTTGACGGGCTGGTCAGGCGCCCTGCCCTCGCCCGGTCACCGCAGCCGCACTGCCTGGCTTGCGGCGGCCGTCACCATCACCAGCATCGTGCTGCTTTTGATGCAGGCCCCTGGCGTCATGGGCGATCAGACTGTCCAGAGTTTTTCAACCTGGGTGCCGGAGATTGGCCTGAACGTGAGCCTGCGGCTCGACGGGCTTTCCTTGATGTTTGCCTTGTTGATCACCTGCATGGGCTTGTTGATCATCGTGTATGCGCACAGTTATCTGGGTCGGGATGACCCGGTTGGCAAGTTTTTCAGCACCCTGATGCTGTTCATGGCGGCCATGCTGGGCATTGTGCTGTCAGACAACCTGCTGCTGCTGATGGTGTTTTGGGAACTCACCAGCATCTCCTCGTTTTTGCTGGTGGGCTATTGGAAGCACCGCGCCGATGCCCGCACCGGCGCGCGCATGGCGCTGGCCATCACCGGCGGTGGTGGCCTGGCCATGCTGGGGGGGTTTGTCTTGCTGGGCCAAATAGCGGGCACGTACGAAATCAGCCAAATGAGCGCATCGGTGGCCTTGATTCAGGCCGATCCCCGCTATTCGACTGCCCTCATTCTTATTTTGGTGGGCTGCTTTACCAAAAGCGCCCAGTTTCCGTTTCACTTCTGGCTGCCGCAGGCCATGGCAGCACCCACGCCGGTGTCAGCCTATCTGCATTCGGCCACCATGGTGAAGGCGGGAATTTTTTTACTGGCTCGCCTCACGCCCGTAATTGGCGGCACCGAGCTGTTTTTCATTCTGGTTGCCGGTACGGGCTTGCTGACTTTGGCCTTTGCCGCCTTTATTGCGATCTTCAAGCACGACCTCAAGGGCTTGCTTGCTTACTCCACCATCAGCCACCTGGGCTTGATTACCTTCCTGATTGGCCTGGGCTCTCCCTTGGCCGCTGTGGCGGCCATTTTTCACATCCTGAACCACGCAACATTCAAAGCGGCCCTGTTCATGACGGCAGGCATCATTGACCACGAAACCGGCACCCGGGACATGCGCCAACTCGGCGGACTGTGGCGCATGATGCCGTGGACCGCCACCCTGGCCATGACGGCCACTGCGGCGATGGCCGGCGTGCCGTTCTTCAATGGCTTTTTATCAAAGGAAATGTTCTTGACGGAAGCAGTGGCATTCGGCGAAATGGGCGGCTGGCGCTGGCTGGTACCGGCCCTGGCGACCTTGGCGGCGCTGTGCAGCGTGGCCTATTCGGTTCGGCTCGTTCACGATACCTTTTTCAATGGGCACCCGCGTAACCTGCCCAACCCGCACCCCCACGAGCCGCCTTGGGGAATGAAAGCCCCAGTGGCTTTGCTGGCTATCCTGTGTGTTGTGGTGGGCTTGCTGCCAGCGCTCACCCTGGGTCCCCTGGTGCTGGTGGCCAGCACGGCCATGCTGGGTCGGGCGCCCCCGGAATTTCACCTCGCCCTCTGGCACGGTTTCAACCTGCCTTTGCTGCTGAGCATGCTGGCGCTGGGCGGCGGTGTGGGTTTCTATGCGTGGCTGTCACGCGGCGGCCAGTTGCATCGGATTCAATCAGAGGGCTGGTTTGGTCGGGTGACTGGCCCGAACCTGTTCAGCCGCACTCAAGACGGCATTCTGAAAGCTGCCGGGCGCATCACTGCACTGCTTGAAACGGGCTCACTCCAGCGGTATATCGCCTGGATGATCATCGCCGCCCTGGTGGTCGGCCTGTCTCCCTTGGTGTCTGGCGATGCACCTGGCACCGGCACCCGTTCCCAGTTGCCGGTGACGTTGGTGGCCTTGGTGCTCTGGGCCTCGCTCCTGCTGGCGTGTGGCTGGCTGGCGCTGCGCCACCACGACCGTTTTCAGTCCGTCGTGGTGACCGGTGTGGTCGGCTTGGTCACTGCGCTGTGTTTTATTGGTTTCTCGGCCCCGGATCTGGCGCTGACCCAGCTGACTGTTGAGGCCGTGTCCACCGTCATCCTGTTGATGGGCTTGGCCTTGCTGCCACGCCAGACGCCCCACGAGTCAAGCACCGGGCGCAAATGGCGCGACGTCTTTATCGCACTGGGCGGTGGGGCGGGCATGGCCTGGCTCGCCTGGGTCATGTTGACCCGTGATCATGACTCCATTGCCTGGTACTTCCTTAACCAATCGGCCATTGCCGGGGGGGGCACCAATGTGGTCAACGTCATTCTGGTTGACTTCCGGGGCTATGACACGATGGGAGAGATCACCGTGCTGGGCATTGCCGCCATTGGCGTGCTGGCCCTTATGGACGGCATGCGCACGCATCGTCCGCTGTCCGACGCGGACGGCAGGACCTGGACGTTTGCCAGCCAGCCCCTGATGCTGCGCGTGGCAGCTCGAATGGTGCTGCCTTTGGCTCTGGTGGTCACCCTCTATATCTTCATGCGGGGCCACAACCTGCCGGGTGGCGGCTTCATTGCCGGGCTGATCACGGCGGTTGCGTTGGTATTGCAGTACATGGCGATGGGCCAGACGCGCGCCGAGTTTTTGCTGCGGGTGCAAGGTGGCAGACGTTTTGTCCGCTGGATTGGCATGGGGCTGGGTATTGCGGGACTCACCGGTGTCGGCGCTTTCGTGTTTGGCCGGCCCTTTCTGACCAGCGCCCATGGCCACCCCACCCTTCCCTTCCTGGGAGAGTTGCCACTCGCAACAGCGGCATTGTTCGATCTGGGCGTGTTCGTCACGGTGGTGGGCTCAACGTTGCTGACCCTGTCGACATTGGGTGCGGTAACCCGGGGCCCTTCAGCGTCTACCCCAAGACCCCATGAACCAGGAGAACTCGCATGAGTCTTGAGTTTTTAGTGGCTACCGGCATTGGCGCGGTCACAGCCACCGGCATCTATCTGATTTTGCGGGGCCGGACCTGGCCTGTGGTGATTGGTCTGAGCCTGCTGGGCTATGCGGTCAACCTGTTTATTTTTGCCATGGGTCGCCTGTGGCAGGATGCAGCGCCGATTCTCTCGGAGGGCGCCCGCGTGGCCGACCCGTTGCCACAGGCGCTGGTGCTCACCGCCATCGTGATCGGCTTTGCCACGACCGGATTTGTGGTGGAACTGGCCTTGCGCAGCCGGTTCGAAAACGACAGCGACCATGTTGATGGCCACGAGCCAGGCCACGCTAAAGCGACTCGGAGCGATGCGCCATGACCGGGCCAGTTGCCACTTTTTTCGCAGCTCACCTGCCGATCCTGCCTGTCCTGGTGCCGCTGTTCACGGCCGTTATCCTGCTTTTGATCGGTGACGAGGACGGTCAAGCCGGCCATACAGGCGCACGCTTGCGCTGGGGCCGGATCGTAAGCCTGGGTTCGGTTGTCTTTGGGGCGCTGCTCTCGTGGCGCCTGATGACCGAGGCAGCAGGCGGCGCACTGACGGTCTACCCCGTGGGCAACTGGCCTGCGCCCTTTGGCATTGTGCTGGTGGTTGACCACCTGAGCGCCATGATGCTGGCGCTCACATGGACCATTGCGGTACCCGTCCTGTGGTACGCCACTGGCGGGTGGGACGCTCACGGGCGTCATTTCCACCCCATGTTCCACTTTCAGCTGATGGGCTTGTCGGGTGCCTTTGTGACCGGCGACTTGTTCAACTTGTTTGTGTTTTTTGAAGTGCTGCTGATCGCCTCCTATGTGCTGATGGTGCACGGGCTGGGGCGGGAGCGCTTCAAAATGGGCTTGCAGTACGTGGTGCTGAACCTCGTGGCCTCGGCTCTTTTCCTCATCGGCCTGTCCATCATTTACGGCACCACGGGCACGCTCAACATGGCCGATCTGGCGCTGCGCGTGGCGCAATTGGGCGTCGAGGAGGCCGCCTTGCTCAAGACAGGCGGCCTGATTTTGCTGGTGGTTTTTGGCCTCAAGGCGGCCATCGTGCCACTCTACATGTGGCTGCCCGGCACTTATGCCGCCTCCAGCGCGCCAGTGGCGGCCCTGTTTGCCCTCATGACCAAGGTGGGGGTTTACAGCATCATCCGGGTGCATGGCGTGATTCTGGGTGATGCCGCCGGGCATGCCGCGCGGGCTGCCGAACCCTGGCTGCTGCCGGTGGCGTTGGTCACAACGGCTTTGGGCGTGATGGGCGCCTTGGCGGCGCACAGCCTGGCGCGCCTGGTGGCCTACCTGACCGTGGCGTCGGTGGGCACCATTTTGGCGGCAGTGGGCTTGTTTACCCCTGCCACCCTGTCGGCTGCGCTGTATTACATGGTGCACAGCACGCTGGTGGTGGCGGCCCTGTTTTTGCTGGTCGAATTGGTGGCATCGCAGCGCGGTGCGGTGGGCGACAAACTTCAATCGGCAGCCCCTGTGGCACAGCCGGTGCTCTTGGGTTTGATGACTTTGTTGGGCGCGGCATCCGTGGCGGGGTTGCCACCCTTGCCGGGGTTTCTGGGCAAAGTGATGGTGCTGCAAAGCGCTGCCAGCACCCCTGCCTACCCGTGGATATGGACCGTGGTCCTGGCCGCCGGCTTTTTGACCCTGGTGGGATTGGCACGGGCGGGTTCCATCCTGTTTTGGCAAGTGCTGCCCGCTGAAACGCGCGCCGTCAGTTCAGGCAGCAGTTGGCGGCTGACCTCGGCCACAGTCGGTCTGCTCGGCGTGAGTCTGGTGCTGGCTCTCGCAGCCTCCCCCATGAAGCGCTACACCGATGCCGCGGCTGCCCAGTTGTCAAACCCTGCTGTGTATGCCGAAGCCGTGTTGGGCCAGATCGGCGGCACGTCAGCGGTCAGCACCCGGCCCTACCGTGGCGGCACAGAAGACATCAAGCTACCCGCCAAAAAGGACGCGCCATGAAGAAAAAACCTTGGCTTGCGCACCCTTGGCTCAGTGGTCTGTTGGGCGTGACCTGGCTGTTGTTGCAGCACTCCATGGAACCCTTTCACCTCCTGTCGGCCCTGCTGATCGGCTTGATTTTGCCTCGTCTGCTGCATGGCTTTTTGCCCCAGGGGGCTCGTATCAACATCAAACCGGCTCTGGCTCTGACCGGCGTGGTGCTGTGGGACATCGTGATGTCCAACATCGCTGTCGCCCGGCTGGTGCTGGGGCCGATCTCCAGGATGCAGCCAGGCTGGGTCGTGGTGCCGTTGACGCTCAGACACCCGACCGCCATATCGCTCTTTGCCACCATCATCACCACCACGCCCGGCACCGTGTCGTGCACGGTCGATGAGGAGCAATGGGTTATTCTGGTGCACGCCCTGGATTGCAGCGATGCGCCGCAAATGGCCACCGACATGAAGGCGCGCTACGAGCTGCCGCTGATGGCGATCTTCGAGTCAACTCAACCTCTGGCGGGAGACAAGGCATGACAAGCAATATCCTCGCGTGGGCCCTTGACCTGGCTGTTGGCGCGATTGGCCTGGCCATGCTGCTGTGCGCATGGCGGCTGATCAAAGGCCCCCAATCCATCGACCGGGTGCTGGCTGTTGACACGCTCTATGTCAACACGGTGGCGCTGGTTCTGGTCCTGGGGATTCGCTTGCAAACGCCCTTGCTGTTTGAGGCGGCGCTGATTGTGGCGATGCTGGGCTTTGCAGCCACCGTGGGCCTGTCGCGTTACCTGACGCGCGGCGATGTGATCGAATAACCCGGAGCAACAGACCATGAACCTGCACCCTCTCGTTGAACTACTCGCGTCCTTTCTGCTGTTGGCCAGCGCCTTCTTTTTGCTGGTGGGCGCCCTTGGCCTGGCCCGCCTGCCGGATTTCTTCATGCGCATGCATGCACCCACCAAGTCGTCCACACTCGGGGTGGGCTGCATTTTGCTGGTCAGCATGTTGATACAGGCGGGCCAGGGCCGGGTGGGTCTGGTTGAACTCCTGATCACCTTGTTCGTTTTCATTACTGCGCCAGTTTCAGCCAACCTGATGGCGCAAGCTGCGCTGCACCTGCGCGTGGCTTCGCAGTCGCCCATTCCCAAAGACGCTGTCCCCGAGCGCCACGCCCCGTAACCCGGGCAGACACCGAGCAATTCCCGAGAAAAAACCGAAAGCACCCCATGATCTGGATTTTTATAGCTGGTCTCATCTCTCTTGTGGTGGGTGCCGAATTATTGGTTCGTGGCGCCTCCCGGCTGGCCTTGTCGCTGGGCATTTCACCGCTGGTGGTGGGCTTGACCATTGTGGCTTTTGGTACCAGCGCGCCTGAGATTGCCGTCTCGGTGTCCGCCGCGCTGGAGGGACGCACGGACATCGCCATTGGGACCGTGGTGGGC
>CALRWE010000001.1:0-91636 GCA_943371745.1 Rhodoferax sp. OV413 | reverse complement strand
ACAGGCCTGGCCTTTTCTTGAAACAAGGCCGAAATGGTCTGCAAGGTCAGTTGGGCTGCGATCTCACCCTGAGGGTGTCCACCCATGCCATCTGCCAATATGAAAATACCTGAACTTCGGGTGTAGCAATAACCCATTCGGTCCTCGTTATTTTTGCGTCCCCCCTTGCGACTTACCTGAAATACAGAGAACTTCATTTGGGTTTATCCGCCAAACCAGCCATTTTCCGGGCACTTTTTTGGGTGTCGGCCACGATCCTGTCAAAGTGAAGGTGGAATTTTTCAACGAGACTGAGCCTGGTATAGCGACGCTCGCCCTCACGGCTCATCTCTTTTTGCAAAGCAAACACAGACTGTGGCCTCGACAAGGGATCGAGCGCCATGCACCACTCAACCACCTCGATCAAATTATCGGAATAAACGCCGCGCAAGCGAGCAAGCGCCATGGCAATGCGGTCTTTCTCGAGCCGCTGAGGTGCATCGCCAGGCGGATACCCCAGCATGCACGCGTAGATGCAGGCCCCAATGGCGTAGATGTCGGTCCATGGCCCCATGGACGCATCGCGCCGGTACATCTCTGGCGCCGCAAAACCGGGCGTATACATGGGCCGAATGAAATTTCCCTCTTTGCTGAGCACCTCTCTGGCTGCACCGAAATCAATCAATACCGACTTGTTTTCATCGGTCACAAAAATATTGGCGGGCTTGATGTCCAGGTGCAGCATGTTGTGCTGATGAACAATTCGAAGACCCCGAAGAATTTCGTCAAACAGGGACCGGATGGTGGACTCCCTGAAAACCTTGGCTTGCCTGAGATCACGGGCAGTCACGATAAAGTCCTGCAGGGACGACCCCTCCAGGTAGTTCATCACCATGTAAACGGTCTCATTTTCCCGAAAGAAATTCATCACACCGACCACCGAGGGGTGTGAAATTTGCGCGAGGGAACGACCCTCTTCGAAAAAACTTTTGAGGCCCAACCGATAGAGCGACAGCTTTTCAGGTGGAACCTGGGGGCTTAACTCACCGGCCGGGCGGGTCGCAAGCGATGAAGGCAGGTATTCCTTGACCGCCACTTGCTGCCCCTCGGCATCCACCGCGAGATACACGACGCCAAATCCGCCAGCAGCCAATTTCCGGATGATTCGATAGCCGCCGATCCGGGTGTTGGGTGGCAAGGGAGCTGGTTTGACCTTTGACATAATTCTCTAGGGCTACCGGCTGATCAACGAGATCCGAGTTATTCTCAAATACGTTCCACCGATCAAAGAGTTCAAATGCCAGTTTACAGCATGACAGGCTATGCAAGTGCACAGCACAGCACAGCCAGCACCGGCCCCGAAGCCGACTTTAAAAGCACCCCGACAAGCCAACTCGGGCTGGAAATCAGGTCCGTGAACAGCCGTTTTCTTGACCTGTCGTTTCGCTTGCCGGACGAGCTGCGGCAGTATGAGCCTGTCTTGCGCGAGATGTTGGTGGGTCGCCTCAAGCGTGGCAAAGTGGAGGTTCGCATTTCGATTGAGAGCCACAGCCAAAATATCATTGCGGATCCCAGCACCCGATTGCTTCAGCGACTGAACGCGGTTCAGGACAGCGTGAAGGCCTGGTTGCCAGATGCCGCCCCCTTGAGCGTCGCTGATGTGATCCGTCTATCGTCCAATGAGACAGGCAGCGCAAGAGATTGGCGGGAATCCGTCCTGGCACTGGCTCTGCAAGCGGCGGATGCATTGGTCTTGTCACGCCAGCGTGAGGGAGAACGGTTGGGCCTCATGTTGATTGAGCGGCTCAGCCAGCTTCGCACACTGGCTGCCCAAGCGGTTCCCCTGGTGCCCCAGCTGGTTTTGCAGCAGCGGCAACGTTTCATGGATCGCTGGCAAGAAGCCATGTCACTGACAGACGGCACAGCCTTGCCAGAAGTCGCCCAGGATCGCGCACTTGCCGAGGCAACCGCTTTTGCGATCCGTATTGACGTCGCCGAAGAGATCACGCGCCTGAATTCTCACCTGGATGAAATAGAACGCCTGATCAACAAAGGGGGTGAGGTCGGAAAGCGGCTTGACTTCCTGATCCAGGAGCTCCACCGCGAAGCCAACACCATGGGGTCAAAATCAGCGGCACTTGAGTTGACTCACATTTCAGTAGACATGAAGGTCCTGATAGAGCAGATGCGCGAGCAGGTGCAAAACATAGAATAAGGGTCTTTACCCAACCTGTGCGAGAAGCGCCCCTCATGGACTACCCCGGAAACCTGTTTGTTGTCGCAGCCCCAAGCGGGGCCGGAAAATCCAGCCTCGTGAAGGCTTTGATGGAGCTCGACTCCCATGTCCAGCCTTCGGTTTCGCACACCACCCGCGCGCCAAGAGGCCAGGAAAAACACGGCCGGGAGTACTTTTTTGTCTCTTTGCAAGAATTTGACGCCATGGTGAAAGCGGATGCCTTCGTGGAATGGGCACATGTCCATAACCACCGCTACGGCACCTCCAAAAAAGCGATTGAGGACCGGATGGCTCAAGGGGCAGATGTCATTCTGGAGATCGACTTCCAGGGCGCCGTCCAGATCAAGCGCATCTTTGCAAATGCCATCAGTATTTTCATCTTGCCTCCCAGTTGGGAGGAGCTGCGCTCCCGACTGGAGCGCCGTGGCGAAGACTCGCCAGAGGTGATTGAACTGCGCCTCAAAAACGCGGCAATAGAGGTGGCACAGGTCGCTCAATTTGACTTCGTTATAATCAATGAGTTGTTTGACAGAGCGCTTTTTGACCTCAAGGCGATCATTCACTCCCAAAGGCTCAAGTTCTCGGCGCAAAGGCGTGCCAGGGCTGACACCTTCAAAGCATTGCACATCCCCTAGTGCAACCCCTGTTTTTCGGAGATTTTCATGGCTCGTATTACCGTAGAAGACTGCCTGGTGCAGATTCCCAACCGATTTCAGTTGGTGCTGGCTGCGACCTACCGCGCACGCATGTTGAGCCAAGGCCACACCCCCAAGGTGGAGTGCAAGAACAAGCCAGCCGTGACGGCGCTGCGCGAGATTGCCGCCGGCAAAGTCGGCCTTGAGATGTTGAAAAAAGTACCTTTGTAGTATTTCATTCCCTTACAAAAAAGCACCGCTTGCGGTGCTTTTTTGTTGGTACGCAGCAAATGTCCATTTGCACAGCTATATTCAAAGGGTGGGTACTGCACTGAAAACATCCTCCAACCTAGCATCTGTCGCCGGTGAAATTCACCGGCCGGGGGACCTGAGCCTGGCCGCTGCCAATGCAGCCGCTGCAAGTTTTGCCAACCTCACGGCAAAACTGGATTACCTCTCGCCAGCAGATCTTGAGAAGGTTCGCCTGGCATACCGATTTGCGGATGAAGCCCATCTGGGGCAACTGCGCAACAGCGGCGAACCCTACATCACCCATCCGATTGCGGTCGCGGCCCAATGTGCCGACTGGAAACTCGATGCGCAGGCGCTCATGGCGGCGCTCCTGCACGATGCGCTTGAGGACTGCAATGTTACAAAAATTGAATTGATCGAGCAATTTAGCTCTCCGGTCGCTGAGTTGGTGGACGGTCTCACCAAGCTTGACAAGCTGCATTTCAATACCCGGGAAGAAAACCAGGCAGAGTCATTCCGAAAGATGCTGCTCGCCATGGCGCGGGATGTTCGGGTGATCCTGATCAAGCTGGCGGATCGAACCCACAACATGCGCACACTCTCTGATGCTCCGCGCGCCAAATGGGCGCGCATTGCATCAGAAACACTCGACATCTATGCACCGATCGCCCACAGATTGGGGCTGAATCAAACCTACCGGGAGCTGCAGGACTTGGCATTTTGCCACCTGCAGCCTTGGCGCTACCGGATTTTGACCAAAGCGGTAGCCAAAGCGCGCAGCCGTCGCAGGGATTTGATCCAGAAGGTGCACCGGGAAGTCGAGGCTGCGTTCACCAGCAGTGGCATGAAGGTGAGAATCTCAGGCAGGGAAAAAACACTGTACTCCATTTACAAAAAAATGGACGAGAAGCATTTGAGCTTTGCCCAAGTCACAGATATTTACGGCTTCAGGGTTCTGGTGCCCAGCGTGATTGATTGCTACACCGCATTGGGTACGTTGCATCAACTCTACAAACCACTCCCAGGCAAGTTCAAGGACCATATTGCCATCGGCAAAGTCAACGGCTATCAGTCGCTGCACACCACCCTGGTGGGTCCTTCGGGCGTCAATGTCGAGTTCCAGGTGCGCACCGAAGCCATGAACGTGGTTGCGGAATCAGGCGTAGCGGCGCACTGGCTGTACAAGGCCAACAGCCCCCACGAAACAGGCAGTAGCGAGCGCCTGGGATCCAAGTGGCTGCAGTCGCTGCTGGATATTCAGGACGAAACACGGGATGCCGCAGAGTTCTGGGACCACGTCAAAGTGGATCTGTTCCCGGACGCGGTCTATGTCCTGACGCCAAAAAGCCAGGTCATGGCACTGCCCAGGGGCGCCACGGTCGTCGATTTTGCTTATGCCATCCACAGCAACGTCGGCGACAGAACCTTGGCTGCGAGGATCAATGGCGAACAGGTCCCCTTGCGCACTGAGTTGAAAAATGGCGATATTGTGGAGATTGACACGGCGCCACTGTCGACACCCAACCCGGCGTGGCTCGGATTCGTGAGAACAGCCCGTGCAAGGTCAAAAATTCGCCAACACCTCAAAACACTGGCGCAGGTCGATTCAGAAAATCTGGGCGAAAAGATGCTGGAGCAGGCCATTCGGGCCGAAGGCATCGAAAAGCTTCCAGACGACATTGCCGAGAACCAGCCTATCTGGGAAAAGTTGCTGCGCTTCAGCGGCAACAAGAGCCGATCCGAGCTGTTCATGGACATCGGGCTTGGCAAGCGCATCGCCGGTATCGTTGCGAAACGCTTGCTGACTCTTCTCACGGACAGCGGCGAAAAGCCTGACGCCTTGTTGCTCACCCGTGAACGCTACACCGCAAATGACCTGATATCCCAAGGCGGCATTGTTCTTGATGGCAGTGAAAATGCTTCCGTCAGATTTGCACCCTGCTGTAAACCAGTTCCAGGGGACGGCATTGTTGGCTATTTGGGCCGAGGCGAGGGACTGATCGTCCACGCAGATGATTGTGCTGTGGCTCTCAAACTGAACCACAAAGACACTGAACGATTCATTGGTGTCGAATGGTCAGACGAACCCGTGCGCACCTTTGAAACCGACATCACTGTCACCGTCACCAACGGCAAAGGCGTTCTGGCCCGTGTAGCGGCAGCGCTGGCAGCAGCCGAAACAGACATCACACACATCGATATGGACGACGAATCGGCCCGGGATGCCACCGAACTCCGGTTTGCCATATCGGTTCGCGACCTCAACCAGCTTGAGATCGCGCTGCGAAATCTGCGACGAACCCCGTCAGTCCTGAAGGCCCAGCGGACCAAAACGACCCGCTAAGTCGATCACAGGCACTGGGCTTGCTCGGGATACCGAACGGCAAGCACCTCGATATCAATTTTTCCTGAGGGCGTCATGAGCCGCAATGGGTCGCCGACGTGCGCCTTGAGAAGGGTTCTCGCAATGGGAGAGACCCAACTCACTTGGGCACGGGCACTGTCCACCTCATCGATGCCAAGAATAGTGACCGTGCGCTCAACACCGCCCATCTCGAGATAGTCAACAGTTGCACCAAAAAATACCTGGTGACTTCCGTGGTGAATCGCAGGGTCCACAACTGCCATGAGCGCAAGGCGCTGGGTCATGAACCGAATTCGCCTGTCAATTTCACGCAAACGCTTCTTGCCGTAGATGTAGTCACCGTTTTCAGATCGATCACCGTTGCTGGCGGCCCAATGCACGATCTCCACAACTTTGGGACGTTCGTCATCAATCAGTTGCAGCAGCTCCTGGCGGTGGCGGGCATAGCCTTCCGGGGTGATGTAGTTTTTTGCACCCGCCGGCAAAGGCGGCAATGCGGGGGCTTCATCGTCGTCTTCTTCCGCCTGGTTGATCAAGTCATTTTGCATGGCAATCTCAAGGCATGGGTGAATGGCAAGGCCCATGACGTTTGCGAAAATCACGTGGCAATTCGGGACGGTGACCTGCGAAAAGGCCAAGACTCGCCTGACGCGCAACAAGCTCTTCCGACGAATAAGGTCCCAGACTGCGTTTCCATCGATAGGACCATGCACGACCTGTGCTCACCATTTGCGCACCCACATCCCTTTTATCCAAAACAAAGCGGGCCAAGCCCCTCCCGTATTCATCATAGCGCCGGACTGTGACCTCAACGCGTCGGTTGAGCACATAGGAGGCGAGCGCTTCACGCGAGTCGGCGCCGCCTGCTTGGCATATTTCCGGGGCATCGATACCGTCTATGCGAAGCTTGCGAGGTGAACCGCCCGCCTGCGGTCGGACCCAGACAGTGTCTCCATCAGAAACGAAAGAGACCATGCCGATAAACACCTCCCGGGCCGCGCTGTCGTCGACTGCCAACATGGCAAATGCCAGAACTATTCCTTGAATCATGCTCCACCCGCTGAACAGGCCCTCCGGTTGAATTAGTCGCTATTTTCACAGCCAAGTTCAAAATTGTTCCTGTTAGACTTAATCTGTCCAAAATCTGGTGACTTCGTGACTTACGAGACTGATTCCTTAATGATTGATCTGCGTGATTTGCGCTTGGCTGATGCGCGTGCCTTGCTAGAGCACGACCCATCGAATAAGCTGCCAGATCTAAAAAAATCTCCTGTGGCCTACCTTCAGAGTATTGTTGATGGGCTGTGTGACCTTTCCCTCACTGATCCTCTCACCGGCTTGGGCAACAGACGCAACTTCAAGCGAATATTGAATCGGGAAATCGATGTGGTGGCGCGGTCCGGCGAGCCTGCACTGCTGCTCATGCTTGATATTGATCATTTCAAGAAAGTCAATGACACGTACGGTCACCAGGCTGGCGACCGGGTGCTCCAGGCAGTCGCAACCTGTCTGGGGAGCTGTGTGCGACCCATGGACTCGGTCGCGCGTTATGGAGGCGAGGAATTTGGGGTTATTTTGCCGAGCTGTCAGTCATCATTCGGCCGGTTGGTGGCGGAACGCATCCGGGAGTCTGTGCAGGCACTTTCGATCAATGTAGGGCCGCTGGTCAACATAGAGGTCACTGTCAGTGTCGGCGGTGCCTATGCTCTGGAGTGGGTCCGGTCCACCACGGATTTATGGACAGAACGGGCTGATCAGCAACTCTATCTGGCCAAATCACAAGGACGAAATCGTGTGTGTATTGAAGAACAACCCATGATTGCTGTGAGCGCAGAAGAAAAAAATCTGCTATTTGGCCACTTGTCACTTGGCGAGCCAGCCTGGATAGAAAGTGCATCCAATGGTGTCTCAGGCAACGCAATGCAATGAACAGGTTGAACGAAAAATGAGCGATGTCCTAACCCCTACCCACGGCAATGCGGCGACCGCCAAGCAGCCGGTTAAGCCCCTTGGCAAAGTGTTGGCTGTGACCAGCGGCAAAGGTGGCGTTGGCAAAACCTTTGTCTCTGCCAACCTTGCCGCTGCATTGGCCAAACGTGGTCACCGCGTACTCGTTCTGGATGCTGACCTGGGCTTGGCCAACCTGGACGTGGTCCTGAATCTTTACCCCAAGATTACCTTGCACGATGTTTTCACTGGAAAAGCCAAACTTGAAGAGGCCATTATCCGGGCACCCGGTGGATTTTCTGTTTTGCTGGCGGGGTCTGGCATGGTGGAATACTCCCGCCTGACCAACGAGGTCCGTGATGACTTTCTGCGCATCATGGGTGGTTTGGTTCCGCATTACGATATCATCTTGCTCGATACCGGTGCAGGCATTTCCGACGTGGTGCTGTTCGCCGTGTCTCTGGCATCGGAAGTTCTGGTCGTCGCCACGCCTGAACCCACTTCGCTGACTGATGCCTATGCCACCATCAAGGTTCTGGCTGCACAGCAAAAACGCCATAATATTCGCATCGTGGTCAACCAGACTGCAAGACTGGGTGACGGGCGTGCTATCACGACTCAGTTGCAACAGGTACTGGATCGATTTGTTGTATCGGAACCAGGGCGCCCCTTGCGGTTGATCCACGTGGGCGATATCCCGTCTGATCCATCGGTACGTCAGGCTGTGATGCGGCGTCAGCTGCTCATGCAATCCACGCCGGGTTGCCCGGCGGCGCTGGCAGTCTCTCAATTGGCAGGCAAACTCGAAGAAACCGTTATGCGGCAAATGAACTAAGGCTTGTGCCAGCCGGCAGTGACTATCCAGCCCTCCAGAGGGTCCATGTCGGCAGGCAGACCATAGCGCACATCACCTTCAGAGTAGCGAGCCTGACCCCAGGCGGCTTGAATCAGACACATCACAGCATCCAGCGAATCACCGCTGGCGTCGTCTACCAAGAGATCCCGCTGGGAGTGAGTGAGCTTGAGCCGCAAGCCCAACCGGGTCTGACCATGCTCCAGTGCGGTGATGAGGTCTTTGCGCGCAATCAGCCGCTCTGGTGTTTGTTTGGCCTTGGTATCGCTTTTATAGCTTCGTTGGGACAAAACCTCTCGCGCCAGTAAACCAGGGTAGGCCTCCAGGGCGATTCTCCGCGCCTGCCCGTTTGGGCCTGGCAAGCCATCGGGGAGCTTGGGTTGCAGACCAACCAGATGCACCCCAGCCGCCAGCAATCTGGGTACACCGGCGTGCAGCATCAGCGCCACAGGCGGATTGACCCATTTCATCGAGGAACTGGAGCCTGCAGGAAGGTCGGTGGCCCGGTGTGCAAATTTTCCACCCACCGGACGAGCATTACAAAACCCAGCAAAGGCACTGCGAACCTGATCACGACTCAAACTGGCGTAGTGGTGAATGCAGTCTTCCCACTGCGACGGCCACTGCAAGGTTTCAACCAGCTCCCTCGGCAAGCCAAAAGGAAGATCGAACCCGCCTACCCAGCCTGAAGGCGCCTGCAACCACAGTGAGAAGGCATCCAGAGATTGCAACCGTTCCAGGCGGGTCACCTGAACACAGCCCTTGCTCAGGTGGCCGAAAGCCAAAACAATTGACTTGGTTCTTGAAGGGCTGGAAGAAAAATCGCAACCGACCAACTCTGTCAACACAGCCTCTTGAACCTATCCAGGCCCACCGGAACCCAACAGCCGACCCACTGGTCAGGCTCGACCAATGATGCTGGCCGTTGCCATCAACTCCTCCAAAAGCGCCAGAGACACACTGCCAGAGACCGAGTAGGGATCGAGTTCTGGTTTTTCAGCATACTTGAGCAGAATGGATGCGTTGATTTTGGACATATTGACCTGCCCCATGGTCCATCCGCCAAAGCGGCGTTCCGAAATCTCTTCATAATGCAGCAACACCACCTCCCGGTGCCGGACATCTCGCTGGATATGGCCATACAGCTCACTCACAGGCATGCGGCCTCCCTCAATCGCCTGCAAAAAGATGCCGCCACCGTAGCACAGGATGCCGGTGATTCCGCACTCGGGATTGTGCTGGCGGGATTGCGCCAAAATGGCGTCAATGGCATCAGGACTGGTATCCATAGCCCGACTGGCGTACAACAAACGTACCAACATGCTTAGCCTTTCTTGGGAATCAGCGAAAGAAACTCGCGGCGCAAATTGGGGTCTTTCAAAAAACTGCCCCGCATGACCGAATTGATCATCTTGCTGTCCATGTCTTTGACTCCTCGCCAGCCCATGCAAAAGTGAGAAGCCTCCATGACGATGGCAAGACCGTCTGGTTGGGTCTTTTGCTGAATCAGATCGGCCAACTGGACTACGGCCTCTTCCTGAATCTGAGGTCTGCCCATCACCCACTCGGCAAGGCGGGCGTATTTCGACAAACCGATCACATTGGTATGTTCGTTGGGCAACACACCAATCCAGATCTGACCGATCACGGGACAAAGATGGTGGCTGCAGGCACTTCGCACCGTAATCGGGCCCACAATCATCAACTCATTAAGGTGTTCTGCGTTGGGGAACTCGGTGATGGTCGGTGCGCTGACATAGCGCCCCTTGAAGACCTCATTCAAATACATTTTGGCAACGCGACGCGCAGTCTTGTCGGTGTTGTGATCGCGCTCGGTGTCGATGACCAGGCTGCTCAACACGCCCTGCATTTTTTCTTCAACTTCGTCCAGTAGTTTTTCAAGTTCACCGGGCTGGATGAAATCAGCGATGTTGTCATTGGCGTTGAAACGCTTGCGCGCCGCCAACAAACGCTCCCGTATTTTGACTGAGACGGGTGTCCCCTCGTGGGCATCAACTGGATTCATAGGACTCGTACTTTTCATTAACATCAAAGAATGGTAGCAGCGTTTCGCCTGTAGGGTTTTTTAGGAAAGATGCTGCCCAAAACCCATGAAGTGACGGACAAATCAATAGCGCTTGCCTGTCAAAAAAAGTAGCGCGCGCATCAAGCCAAACGCGCAACGGTCAAGAAACAACTGATGCCACGGCCGGTTCGCATAGGTTGCCGGGTCAATGCGCTCACCACCGAGCACCATGGCGCGTTCAAGCCTTGTGCGGAGTTCCAGGGCGAAAGTTGCGTCATCGACGAAGACGTTGGCCTCTCGCGCCAGCAGCAGACTCAGGGGATCCAGATTGGAGGAACCCACTGTCGCCCAATGCCCGTCAATCACGGCCACTTTGGCATGCAGAAAACTCACAGAATACTCATGGATTTCAACCCCGGCCTTCAGCAAGGCACCGTAAACAGGGCGGGCTGCATGGTACTGCATGAAATACTCATATCGCCCCTGAAGCAGCAGACGAACCCGCACCCCTCGTCGAGCCGCATGAATCAATCCCCTGCGCAACTTCCGACCCGGCACAAAGTAGGCGTTGGCAATGATGATCTCCTGGGTTGCTGCCCCAATGGCTTGCCGGTAGCTGCGTTCGATTCGCGACCGGTTGTACACGTTGTCGCGCAGCACCAGATCCGCATTCATGTCTGCATCCGGTGGCGCCACGCCTTCTTCAGGCGCAGCAATGGCACCCTCAGAGCCCCGCCGCGCCAGCCTGACTGCCTCTTGAAGTGCCTGCCAACCCTCCCGAAAGTCACTTTGACGCAGCAGATTGACCGCTTTCAACCGCGACCAAAACTGCGTGGTCGCTTCATGCGCCGTGCGCACCAGTGGCCCGGTCACCCGCACCGCAAAGTCAAAGCGGGGGGACTCCAGCGTGCCGTAGTTGGGATCGTAAAAGTCATCCAACACATTGATACCGCCGCAGAAGGCGACCGTCCCATCCACCACACACAACTTGCGGTGCATTCGCCTCCAGCGGCTGGGCACCAGGATCCCGAAGCGACCCAAGGGAGAAAATATTCGCCACTTCACACCAGCGGCATTGAAACGGCTTGCCCATTGTGGCGCAAGGCCCGGTGTGCCAACCCCATCCATCAGGACAAACACCACGACTCCGCGCAAGGCAGCACGCTCCAAAGCACTGGCCACTTGCTGACCCGCGCCTTCGACGCTGAATATGTAGGTCTCCAGCCGTACTTCATGAAGGCTGTCATCAATGGATTGAACCAGGGCAGCGAAAAATTCTTCCCCCCCTTCAAGCAACTGTACCTGGTGGCCGGGCCGAAAAAGCAGTTGCCCCATCAGGTGGGCACATGATTCGGCAAAGCGAACTCAGCAATCAAAGGCAAGTGATCTGACATGCGCCCCCAGATACGCCCGCGCGGCACATGAACTCCCACGGGCGTCAAACCGCGTGCGTACACATAATCCAGTTGAACCAAAGGCAAACGGGACGGAAATGTCGGGTTTCGAAGTCCCTCAAAGGCCCTCAGGTGGGTGCTCTGCAACGCCAGCTTCACGTTGACCCCCCAATCATTGAAATCGCCAGCAACCAGCAGAGGCGCCCTAGGGGGCACTTCACGCTCGATGAAACGTTGCAATTGTGCAACCTGACGGGCCCGGCTTGCCTTGATCAAGCCCAAATGGACCACCAGCACATGCACGGCTTGCCCGTGCACCATCACCTCCGAATGGAGCAAACCGCGTTGCTCAAACCGGTGATCCGAGATATCTTCATGCTGGTGTCCGATGACGGGCCACCGGGACAGCATGGCGTTGCCATGCTCACCGTGTCGGGTGATGGCGTTGGTCCGATAAACAGCCTCATAACCTTCAGGCGCCAGAAAATCAGCTTGCGGCAATTCAGGCCAGTGGGTGAAATATTTTTCTTCCCGCCGGTGCAGCTTGCGCACCTCCTGGAGACACACAATGTCCGCATCCAGCTGCTCGATGGCGTGGCCCAGATTATGGATTTCCAAACGGCGCTGCGGACCGATGCCTTGCACACCCTTGTGGATGTTGTAGGTCGCTACGCGCAGGGTGTTCATCGGGACTCCTTCATCACGGCCATTTGGGGCAGCAGCAAACATGCTTCTGCATTGGACGGCGAGTAGCAAGCTTGGGCTGCCTGACGGTAAGGCAGCCACTGACTGTCCGTGTGCTCCCGGGGGCTCAATCGAACAGTTGTCCCTTCTGGAACCATCAAGCCAAACAGATGCTCGGTGTTGCGGGAGACGCCCGGTGCATAGCGGTGTCGCCAGGCTGGATAGATGTCGTAGATATTTTCAAGATGCCAATCATGCAGCTCGCTCGCCAGCGAAGTACCCGGCCCGCAGTCGATGCCCGTCTCCTCCAGCACTTCGCGCGATGCCGTCTGCTCAAAGGACTCATCCAGAGCGTCTTTACTGCCTGTGACGGACTGCCAAAAATCCACCGCGTCGGCGCGCTTGATCAAGAGTACGTCCAAAGCGGGCGTGTAGATGACGACCAGAACAGATTGGGGAATTTTTGAATTTTTCAGCATAAAAAAGGGCGCCGATTCAGCGCCCTTTCATTCTGCCTGAACCGCAGGATCCGGTCATTGTCAGGCGGACTTGACGGGCTCCGGCGCACGCAACCTGATGTGCAACTCGCGCAGCTGCTTTTCATCGACGGTGCTGGGGGCCTGGGTCAGCAGGCATTGGGCCCGCTGCGTTTTTGGAAACGCGATCACGTCCCGGATGGACTCGGCGCCAGTCATCAAAGTGACGATGCGGTCCAGACCAAACGCCAGTCCGCCGTGAGGTGGTGCGCCATACTGGAGAGCGTCGAGCAAAAACCCGAACTTGTCCTGGGCTTCTTCCGGCGTTATCTTGAGCGCATCAAACACTTTTTGCTGGACATCCGCCCGGTGAATCCGGACTGAACCGCCGCCCATCTCCCAGCCATTCAACACCATGTCATAACCCTGGGAAATGCATTTCTCGGGTGCGGTAACCATCCAGTCTTCGTGACCTTCCTTGGGTGCAGTGAACGGGTGGTGCACGGCCGAGTAGCGCTGCGCCTCTTCGTCGAACTCGAACATCGGGAAGTCAACCACCCACATGGGGCGCCAGGCCTTCTCAAACAGACCATTCTTCTTGCCAAACTCGCTGTGGCCGATCTTGATGCGCAAGGCACCGATGGCGTCATTGACGATCTTGGCCTTGTCGGCGCCAAAGAAAATCAGGTCGCCATCCTGTGCGCCCGTGCGAGCCAGCACATCCGCCAAGGCCTTGTCGTGAATGTTCTTGACGATGGGGCTTTGCAGGCCGTCGCGGCCTTTGGCCAACTCATTGACCTTGATGTAAGCCAAGCCTTTGGCGCCGTAAATTTTGACGAACTCGGTGTAGGCATCAATCTCGCCGCGGCTCAAGCCCCCGGTTTCCCGTGCGCCGCCCGGAACGCGAAGGCCAACCACTCGACCGCCCTTCATGGTGGCCGCTCCTGCGAACACCTTGAAATCGACGTCTGTCATGACATCGGTCAGTTCAGTGAACTCCAGCTTGACCCGCAGATCCGGTTTGTCCGAGCCATAGCGATGTGCCGCCTCCTGGAAAGTCATCACCGGGAACTCACCCAGGTCCACACCCAACGTGTTTTTGAATACCGTGGTGATCATGCCCTGGAACATGTCCCGGATTTCCTGCTCGCTCAGAAACGAAGTCTCGATATCAATCTGGGTGAACTCGGGTTGACGATCCGCGCGCAGGTCTTCATCCCGGAAGCACTTGGTGATCTGGTAGTAGCGGTCATAACCGGCCACCATCAGCAGCTGCTTGAACAACTGGGGGCTTTGGGGCAAAGCAAAAAAGTGACCTTCGTGAACCCGGCTGGGCACGAGGTAGTCGCGCGCACCTTCCGGCGTGGATTTGCCGAGCATGGGCGTTTCGATGTCGATGAACCCATTGGCATCCAGAAACTTGCGTACTTCCATGGACACGCGGTAGCGCAGCATCAGGTTGTTTTGCATGTACGGGCGGCGCAAGTCCAGTACCCGGTGTGTCAGGCGTGTGGTCTCGCTCAGGTTCTCGTCATCCAGCTGAAAAGGCGGTGTGACCGATGGATTCAGCACGGTCAGCTCATGGCACAGCACCTCAATCTTGCCGCTCTTGAGGTTCTCGTTGGTGGTGCCATCCGGGCGGGCACGCACCAAGCCTTTGATCTGAATGCAAAACTCGTTGCGAATACCTTCGGCCGTCTTGAACATATCGGCACGGTCCGGGTCGCACACCACTTGCACATAGCCTTCGCGGTCGCGGACATCTACAAAAATCACACCGCCGTGGTCACGGCGGCGGTTGACCCAACCACACAGGGTCACGGTTTCACCCAACAGGGCTTCGGTCACAAGACCGCAATAGTGGGAGCGCATGGCCATAAAAAACTTTCAAAGCTCGCCGAAAGGGCGGCACAGGTTATGAACAAAACTATTTTTCAGAAAGAGGCCGTGGCAGCGGTGCCACCGAACCCATGGAAATCACATAGGTCAGTGCCTCATCCACGCTCATTTTCAATTCAATGATGTCGGAGCGGGGCAACATCAAAAAGAAGCCGCTGGTCGGATTGGGCGTGGTGGGCACATACACGCTCACAAAATCACTGCCCAAATGGGCCGCTACCTCACCGCCAGGTGTGCCAGTCTGAAAGGCAATCGTCCAAACCCCTGCGCGCGGGTACTGCACCAGCATCGCCTTGCGAAAGGCGTTGCCGTTGCTGGAAAAAAGTGTATCGGACACCTTTTTTACACTGTTGTAGATTGTCTTGAAAACCGGTATCCGGGTGAACAGACGCCCCCACTGCCGGAGCCACCACCGCCCCGCCACATTGGAAACCAGCGCGCCTGTGAGCAGCAAACCAGAAAAAACCAGCAACACACCCAAACCAGGAATGTGGCGCAGCTGTTCAATCGACGGACTCATGGAAGAAGGCGACACCGCCGACAGCCCCGTCAACACGCCACCAAAAACGGCATCGAGCAGGCCCACCAGCCACAACAGCACCCAGATCGTGAGCGTCAGGGGAAGCCAGGCCAGCAGACCGGTCAGCAAATACTTTTTGATAGGCACAGAACTAACCCTGGCTTTTACCGGGCGAGTGCCGGGATAAACAAGAAAACCACATCAGCTGCCCGAAGCCACAGGCGTTGGCGCAACCACAGGAGCCGGAGAGCTCTCAGCAGGCTTGGCGTCTGAGGCAGGCTTTTGATCTGCTTCGGACCCGGTCGCAGGGGCGCTGGTCGCAGCAGCGCCACCCTTGAAGTCTGTGGCGTACCAACCGGTGCCTTTGAGCTGGAATCCCGCAGCAGTCAACTGCTTTTTGAAAGCCGCTGCACCGCAGGAAGGGCAATCAGTGAGCACTGCGTCCGACATCTTCTGCAGCACATCCTTGGCAAATCCGCAGGACTCACATTTGTAAGCATAAATTGGCATGGCTAATTGACTCGGATTTCAGATGGCAAAGCCTCGGATTATAAGACCCACCCACCCAGGGGCCGTAGGCGATGAAAACCTGGTCAGAAAACCTGAAACCGGTTGAACAGTTGCATAGCCACCAACCCCAGTACAAAACCCACACCGCCATACATGATCGCCTGCAGCATGCGATTGGTGCGCTTTTGTTCGGCCAGCAGCGCTTCCAGTGCCCGACCTGACCCCGGCCGGTTCGTTTGCAGGAAATTGACCAACAGCCGGGGCAGCTCCGGCAGGAGCTTGGCGTAGCGAGGTGCCTCGTTGCGCAGCTGATCCAGAAGCTTTTTGGGGCCCAACTGGTCGATCATCCAGGTCTCAAGAAAAGGCTTGGCCGTGCTCCAGAGATCCAGTTCGGGATCCAGCTGGCGCCCCAGACCTTCAATGTTGAGCAAGGTCTTTTGCAGCAACACCAACTGGGGCTGAATCTCGACCTCAAACCGGCGGGAGGTCTGAAAAAGCCGCATCAGCACCAGACCCAGTGACAACTCCTTCAAAGGCCGGTCAAAGTAGGGCTCACACACCGAACGAATCGCAGACTCGAGCTCATCCACCCGCGTGGCAGCCGGCACCCAGCCCGACTCGATGTGCAGCTCCGCCACGCGCTTGTAATCCCGGCGGAAAAAAGCAGTGAAGTTCTGGGCCAGATACTCTTTATCCACCTCGGTCAACGTTCCCACAATGCCGAAATCCAGCGAGATATAGCGGCCAAACGTGTCGGGTGCCAAACTGACCTGGATATTGCCCGGGTGCATGTCGGCATGGAAAAAACCATCCCGAAAAACCTGGGTGAAGAAAATGGTGACACCGTCTCTCGCCAGCTTGGGCAGGTCGATGCCCGCCGCACGCAGCCGCTCGATCTGGTTGATGGGAACGCCCGTCATGCGCTCCATGACAATGACCTCGGTGGCGCAGTAATCCCAGAACATCTCGGGAATCAGCACCAGGTCCAGCCCCGCCATGTTGCGGCGCAATTGAGCCGCGCTGGAGGCCTCGCGCACCAGGTCGAGCTCGTCATGCAGGTACTTGTCAAACTCGGCCACCACCTCACGTGGTTTGAGGCGTTTGCCATCCGCCGACAGCCCCTCCACCCAGCCGGCCATCATGCGCATCAGGCTCAAGTCCTTCTCGATCGCCGACAGCATGCCGGGCCTGAGCACCTTGACTGCCACATCACGGGTCAGCCCTGTGCGGTCCTTCAGCACGGCAAAGTGCACCTGCGCAATCGAGGCACTGGCGACCGGTTCGCGCTCAAATGACACAAAGATGTCGTCCACTTTCTTGTTGAAGGCACGCTCAATCGTGTCCATGGCCACCTGACTCGCAAAGGGCGGCACCCGGTCCTGCAGACGGGCCAACTCGTCGGCGATGTCCACCGGCATCAGATCACGCCGGGTGGAGAGCACTTGCCCGAACTTGACAAATATGGGCCCCAGACGCTCAAGCGCCTCCCGAATGCGCTGGCCTCGTGGTGCGTCCAGCTTGCGCCCAACCGACACCACTCGCGCGATCAAGCGCAACCAGGGTTTTTGAAAACTTGTTAAAAAAAGCTCATCCAAGCCATAGCGCAGAACAATAAAAACAATGAAGACGCCTCGGAAAAGGCGCGTCATATCGGCGCCTTGGTCGACCCACCTGGCGCGTTCGCGCCCAAAAACTGCCGCAATGCGCTGCCAATACCCCGGGCGACCTGGCCCAAGGCATAGGCTGGCGCATCGCCCAGCACCCGGGAAAGATCCTCTTCAAGATCCCACCGGACGTGATCCACCAGCCAATTCACCTCGGCCGCGAGCTGAACATCGCCTTCGATGCGCACCGTGGGCTTGTCCCCGCGCAAAACCGCCTGGATCAGGGCAAGGGGCGATGTCTCGGTGACCAACAAGACCAGATCAGGCTTGGACTCGGGCGATGCGATGTCAAGCAGGCCGGCTGGTGTGGCTGTCAACTTGATGGAAAACAAGCGCCACTGCATCAAGACCACGCTGCCTTTTTGCCGGGCAAGGCGCTGGGTGGCCTCGGCCTCCTGCATCAAGATGTGATTGAGCAACAGGACAACGCGGCGCTGGGCCTCATCGACCGCCCAGGCGGGCGGCTGCACATCAGGGAGGGGAAGGTTTTGCATAAAACCGTCCAAAAAAGGAAATGGGGACTGTGGTGCCATAGTCCCCATTATTCCCGCTTTATGCCCTCTTTATTCTCTGCAGCAGCCATGCATTTCACATGGCCTGCTGGAGAATGGGCTTGGCTCGTTACTGCAGAGCCTGGACGCCAGCGACCAGCCAGCCACTGTTGCCGGTTTTGGACTTGGTCATGTTCCACACTTCGCGGAACGGGCTCGGGCCCGCCGATGGCTCTTCGCGGATCATGCCGGAGAACTCCACGCTGGCCATGTACTCGGCACCCGTGTCTTCGATGCCCAGCAGCTGCGCTTCGATCATCACCACATCGGTCAAATTCACGGGTCCACCAGTGTGAACCTCACGGTCGGCCAATTGAGACTGGATCTCCTGGAGCATGGTGTCGGTCATCATCACACGCAGCGCGTTGATGTCGGACTTGTCCCACGCGGCCTGCAAGGACACGAAATTGGCCTTGGCGGACCTCAGAAAACCTTCGGCATCGAAACCATCAGGAATACCCCAGCTTTGTGAACCGGCGAGACCGGAACCAATCATGGACGCGCCGGCGGCAGGCGCCGGCTTCAGCGTTTCAAACGCGGTGCTGTTGCGCTCCCAGGGGCGGGCAGATGCGTCGTTGCCGACGTTCTCAGGCCGGTAGCTGTTGGGCGTTTGGGCCGTGCTGGCGGACGCGCCCTGAAAAGCAAAGGGCGAATTCGCCGTATTGCGCGATTGCGCTGCCTTGCGAGAGCGCATGAACCAACCCACCGCCATCATGATCACCAGCGCAAGCAAGGCAAACATCATGAACTGCGCCATGCCTTCGCCAAAACCGAGCGAGCTGGCCAACCAGGCCAGACCCAGACCCGCGGCGAGACCACCCAACATGGCACCCCAAGGCTTCTTGGGCGCCGCAGCTGCGGCCCCGGCTGGCGGGGGCGCTTTGGTTGCGCCTTGGGCAGGTGCCTGGCGCTGGGTGACGTTATTGGACTGCTGCCCGACGGACTTACCGCCGCCAAAACGCTTTTGCGCCTCGGCGTTGAAGCCCACCAGCATCAGGGTGACTGCGAATATTACGGACCAGAATTTCATGGTGTCTCCAAAAAATAAATAAAAGCTCAGCGCGTGTCAAAAGTCAACATTTGATTCCCACGTGCAAGGCTACCAGCCCGCCCGTCATGTTGTGGTAGTCCACATGGCCAAAGCCATTATTCTTCATCAGGGATTTGAGCTCATCCTGCCCCGGGTGCATCCGGATGGACTCAGCCAGATAGCGGTAGCTGGCGTCATCGCCCGCCACCAGTTGGCCCAGTTTGGGCAAGACCTTGAAGGAATACCAGTCATAGGCCTTCGCCAGCGGGGGGGCCACCTTGGAGAATTCCAGCACCAGCAACTTGCCACCGGGCTTGAGCACCCGGCTCATCTCGGCCAGCGCCACGTCCTTGTGGGTCATGTTGCGCAGGCCAAAGGCCACGCTGACCAGATCAAAATGGTTGCCAGGAAAAGGCAGCTTCTCGGCGTCGCAGACCAAAGTCGGGAGCGACACGCCGGCATCCAGCAAGCGGTTGCGCCCGGTGCGCAGCATGGCTTCGTTGATGTCGGTGTGCACCACTCGCCCGCTCTTGCCGACTTTTTTGGAAAACGCCAGGGCCAGGTCGCCCGTGCCGCCCGCAATATCGAGCACCTTGTCGCCCTCGCGCGGGTTTGCCACCGTGAGCGTGAACGCTTTCCAGGCCCGGTGCAGGCCCATCGACATGAGGTCGTTCATCAGGTCGTATTTGGGCGCCACCGAGTCGAACACGCTGCGCACGTGCTTTGCTTTTTCGGTTTCCTCGACCGATTGATAACCAAAATGAGTTGTTGTCATGGATGCCATGCTAGACGCGAACGCTGGGGCAGCACATGATGAATACCCGCAAACGATCGCAATGTGTTGTAAATATGATGAAATTAGGCTCTAGCCAGCATTTTTATTGGCTAGATGAGTCAAATTATGTAGCAGCGCGCCTCAATGACTGGCGCAGCCTTGTCCCGCTTTTTCAGGCATGGGCGCATCGCGGCTGACGCCGGCAGCCACCAGCCGCGCCGTGTAGTCGGCCCACAGCTGGTCTTGCTGGGAACCCAGAAAGTACAGGTAGTCCCACGAGAAAATGCCGGTGTCGTGTCCGTCGGAAAACGCGGGCTGCACGGCATAGTTGCCCACCGGCTCCAAGCCGGCCAGCTCCACATCGCGCTTGCCGGTCTGCAGCACTTCCTGACCCGGCCCGTGCCCGGCCACCTCGGCCGAGGGGGAATACACCCGCATCAGCTCAAAAGGAATACGGAACTCGGCGCCATCAGAAAAAGACACCTCCAGCACTTTGGACTGGCTGTGCACCGTGATGGATTGGGGCGTTGGAGCGCCGGATTGCAAACCTGCCATGTGAATACTCCCGGTGATGGGTTGAGGTAAAAAGAACTGAAACTATCACACGCCCCGGCACAATGCGGCCAGTGCGGATTTGATGGCCAGGTCTGCCTGTGCCAGGCGCGCCGTCACGCCCGCCAGCGCCTCGGCATTTTGGGGGCGTACGGCCGCGGCCCATACGGGCGCCGGAAAATGGCTGTCCCAGTCAAAGCGGGCAACCACGTGCCAGTGCAGGTGAGGCACCATGTTGCCCAGCGCCGCCAGGTTGACCTTGGTGGGCTGCACATGCTCGCGCAACGCCAGCTCCACCGCCACCACCGCCGCCATGCACAGGTTTCGGTCATCGGGCCCAAGTTCAGAGAACTCGGCCACGTGCTCCGCCCAGACCACCCGGTAAAACGCCGGAAAACCTGGCTCCTCGGCCCGGATGACCCGGAACTTCTCGCCCTTGAATACCAGCGTGCCACCAACATCAGCGCATAGAGGGCAGCTTGTAGTGGTCATCTGCCAGCGCCTTACACCAGCACGCGTTCAATGCCGCCGTTGTTCGCCAGCTTGACGTAATCGGGCATCCACTGGTCGCCCAAAATCTGGTTGGCCATCTCGACCACGATGTAATCGGCCTCCAGCAGGCCGTTTTTCAGGTCGTCACCAAAGCGGCTCAGGCCTTGCAGGCACGCGGGGCACGAGGTCAGGATCTTGATGTTCTCCTGCGCGCCCAGGCCACCCTGCTCGCGCAGCTTGGTCTCGCCCTTGAGAATTTCTTCTTCCTTGCGAAAGCGCACCTGAGTCGAAATGTCGGGCCGGTTCAGCGCCAGCGTGCCGGACTCACCACAGCAGCGTTCGGACTGCACCACGTTGTTGCCGAGCAAGGCCTTGACGGTCTTGATCGGCTCCTGCAGTTTCATGGGGCTGTGGCAGGGGTCATGAAACAGGAACGAGCCCGCATTGCCCAGCGTGATGTTTTTCTCCAGCAGGTACTCGTGGATGTCGATGATGCGGCAACCGGGGAAGATCTTGTCAAACTGGTAGCCCTGCAACTGGTCGTAACACGTGCCGCAACTCACCACCACGGTCTTGATGTCCAGGTAATTCAGGGTGTTGGCCACCCGGTGGAACAGCACCCGGTTGTCGGTGATCATTTTCTCGGCCTTGTCAAACTGGCCCGAGCCCCGCTGCGGATAACCGCAGCACAGGTAACCCGGTGGCAGCACCGTCTGCACCCCGGCGTGCCACAACATGGCCTGCGTGGCCAGCCCCACCTGGCTGAACAGGCGCTCCGAGCCGCAGCCGGGAAAGTAAAACACCGCCTCGGTCTCGGCCGTGGTGGTTTTGGGGTTGCGGATAATGGGCACGTAATCTTTGTCTTCAATGTCCAGCAAGGCGCGCGCGGTTTTCTTGGGCAGACCACCGGGCAGCTTCTTGTTGATGAAGTGAATCACCTGCTCCTTGATGGGCGCGGTGCCGATGGACGCTGGCGGCGCCTTGGTTTGCTTGCGCGCCACCACCTTGAGCACATCGGCGGCAAAGCGCTGCGCCTTGATGCCCACATTGACCATGGCCGACCGGGCGAACTTGATCGTATCCGGGTTGGTCGCGTTGAGCATGAACATGGCAGCCGCCCCGGCCGGGCGGAAGGTCTTCTTGTCCATCTTGCGCAACAAATTGCGCATGTTCATGGAAACTTCACCAAAGTCGATGTTCACCGGGCACGGTGTCAGGCACTTGTGGCACACGGTGCAGTGGTCCGCCACGTCCTCAAACTCCTGCCAATGGCGAATCGAGATTCCCCGGCGCGTTTGTTCTTCATACAAAAACGCCTCCACCAGCAGCGAGGTCGCCAGAATTTTGTTGCGCGGGCTGTACAGCAGATTGGCGCGCGGCACGTGGGTGGCGCACACCGGTTTGCACTTGCCGCAACGCAGGCAATCCTTGACGCTGTCGGCAATCGCACCAATGTCGCTTTGCTGCATGATCAGCGACTCATGCCCCATCAGCCCGAAGCTCGGGGTATAGGCATTGGTGAGGTCGGCCTGCATCAAATCGGCCTCTGGCCGATACGTTAATTGGCTTGGCTGCTCTTTATTTCTGAGCAACTTGCCTTTGTTGAACCGCCCCTCCGGATCCACCCGGGCTTTATAGTCGGTAAAAGGCTGCAACTCGGCGTCGCTCAAAAACTCCAGCTTGGTGATGCCGATGCCGTGCTCGCCCGAGATCACGCCGTCGAGCGAACGCGCCAGTGCCATGATGCGCTTGACCGCCCCGTGCGCGGCCTGCAGCATGTCGTAGTCATCGCTGTTGACCGGCAGGTTGGTGTGCACATTGCCGTCACCGGCATGCATGTGCAGCGCCGCCCACACGCGGCCCTTGAGCACACGCTGGTGCACGGCCACGCACTCTTTCAGAATGGGCTCAAACGCGCCGCCCGTAAAGATGTTTTGCAGCGGCTCGCGCAGCTGGGTTTTCCAGCTGGCCCGCAGGGTGTGGTCCTGCAACTGGGGAAACAGCACCTCGACACCGTCCAGCCAACCAGCCCACAGCGCACGCACCTCACCCACCAGGGCCAGGGCTTGCGCTACGCGGTCGCCCAGCAACTCGGCCGACGGAACGTCATTGGCGTCATCGTGCTTGCCCAAGGGCAAATTGCCGTTGGCAAAGAAGGCTTGCAGCGCGTCGCACAGGGCAATCTTGTTCTGCAGGCTGAGTTCAATGTTGATGCGCTCAATGCCGTCGGTGTATTCGGCCATGCGGGGGAGCGGAATCACCACGTCTTCATTGATCTTGAAGGCGTTGGTGTGCTTGCTGATAGCCGCTGTGCGCTTGCGGTCCAGCCAGAACTTCTTGCGCGCCTCCGGGCTGATGGCAATAAAGCCCTCACCACTGCGCGAGTTGGCAATGCGCACCACCTCGGAGGTAACGCGGGCAACCGCGTCGGCATCATGGCCTGCTATGTCGCCAAACAGCACCATCTTGGGCAAGCCGCCCCGTTTGGACTTGGTGGCATAGCCCACGGCCTTCAGGTAGCGGTCATCCAGGTGCTCCAGCCCGGCCAGCAGCACGCCCGAGCGCTTTTGCTCCGCAAACATGAAGTCCTTGATCTCCACGATGCTGGGCACCGCGTCTTTGGCGTTGCCAAAAAACTCAAGGCACACCGTGCGGGTGTGGGCGGGCATGCGGTGCACCACCCAGCGTGCGCTGGTGATCAGGCCGTCGCAGCCTTCTTTTTGAATGCCCGGCAGGCCGCTCAGAAACTTGTCGGTCACATCCTTGCCCAGACCTTCCTTACGGAAAGACTTGCCGGGAATGTCCAGGCGCTCGCTGCGCAGCTTGGTCTTGCCATCGGCCTTGAAATACTGCAGCTCAAAGCTCGCCATCTCGGCGTCGTGGATCTTGCCCATGTTGTGGTTGACGCGGGTCACCTCCAGCCATTCGGCCTGGGGTGTCACCATGCGCCAGCTGGCCAGGTTGTCCAGGGCGGTGCCCCAGAGCACGGCCTTCTTGCCACCGGCGTTCATGGCGATGTTGCCGCCAATACACGAGGCCTCGGCTGAAGTGGGGTCCACGGCAAACACAAAACCACCGCGCTCGGCCGCGTCCGCCACGCGCTGCGTCACCACACCGGCTTCGGTCCAGACCGTGCCGACGGGCTCGGACAAGCCCGGCAGCGTGCGCATCTCGACCTCGGTCATGGCCTCCAACTTTTCGGTGTTGATGACCACGCTTTTCCAGGTCAGGGGAATGGCGCCGCCGGTGTAACCCGTGCCGCCGCCCCGGGGAATGATGGTCAACCCGAGGTCAATACAGCCTTTGACCAGGCCCGCCATCTCTTCTTCCGTGTCCGGGGTCAGCACCACAAACGGGTATTCCACCCGCCAGTCGGTGGCATCGGTCACATGGCTCACGCGCGAGAGGCCGTCAAACTTGATGTTGTCCCTGGCCGTCAACTTCACCAGGGTACGCTGGGTCTGGCGACGCAAGGCGGCCGTTTCCACAAAAGCGGCATCAAAGGCCTGGATGGCTTTGGCCGCCGCCTTGAGCAGGTCGCCCACCAGACCGTCGCGCTCCGGGTCGGTCTCGGGTGTTCGGCGCTTTTGGACTTCAGCCAGCCGGTGGTGCAAGGCCTCCACCAGCAAGGCGCGGCGCTTGGGGTTGTCCAGCAGGTCGTCCTGCAAATAGGGGTTGCGCTGAACTACCCAAATGTCACCCAACACCTCGTAGAGCATGCGGGCCGAGCGGCCGGTGCGGCGCTCGTCGCGCAAGCAGTTGAGCCAATCCCAGGCGGGCGCGCCCAAGAGGCGGATGACGATTTCCCGGTCAGAAAACGAGGTGTAGTTGTAAGGGATTTCGCGAATGCGGGTGTGCGCATGCGCCGCCAAGGCAGGCAAAGACACCAATGGATTGAGCTGGAGGGGAGCGTTCATCTTGTTCTGTAGTTGCAGCCTGAACGTGCCACGGGGTTGCGTGGCGCTGGGCCCGGCTGGCCCATGATATTACCGCAGCGCAGCAATTCACCTACTGGCCTGATGGAAACCCCGATAGAACAGCACCCAAAAGGCGCGTTTAATGGAGCACTTGCGAGATTGACATCAATTTGTCGCAAAACCGTCACACCTGACCCCTAAGCTCAGCGCTTTATCCAAGGAGATCCCATGAAATTCAAATTGGCAGCCGTTGCCCTCGCCGCAACGTTTTCCGTGTCGGCCCAGGCCCAAACCGAAGTCCAGTGGTGGCACTCCATGGGCGGCGCCCTGGGTGAATGGGTCAATGACCTGGCCAAGGATTACAACGCCAGCCAGAAAGACTACAAGATCGTGCCGACCTTCAAGGGCAGCTACGACGAGTCCATGACCGCCGCCATCGCGGCCTTTCGCTCCGGCAACGCCCCGCACATACTGCAGGTGTTTGAAGTGGGCACCGCCACCATGATGGCCAGCAAGGGCGCCATCGTGCCCGTGGGCAAGATCATGGCAGATGCGGGCGTCAAGTTCGACCCCACCGCCTACGTGCCAGCGGTTGCCGGCTACTACACCGCCCCCAACGGCCAGATGCTGAGCTTCCCGTTCAACAGCTCCACACCGGTGTTCCATTACAACAAGGACGCGTTCAAGGCCGCTGGCCTGGACCCCGAGAATCCCCCCAAGACCTGGCCTGAAGTCGCCCTGGCCGCCGGCAAACTCAAGGCCTCCGGCCACAAATGCCCCTTCACCAGCAGCTGGATGAGCTGGACCCAACTGGAGAGCTTCTCGGCCTGGCACAACACCGAGTTCGCCACCAAGGGCAACGGCATGCGCGGCATGGACGCCCGCCTGAACTTCAACAGCCCGCTGCACGTTCGCCACATCGAGAACCTGGGCAACATGGCCAAAACCGGCCTGCTGGTCTACAAGGGCCGGGGCAATGCGGCCGACGCCACCTTTGTCTCGGGCGAATGCGCCATGGCCACCGGTTCCTCAGCCTTGTACGGCAACATCAAGCGCAACTCCAAGTTTGCCAGCGGCATCAGCACCCTGCCCTACTACCCAGACGTGGCCGGCTCGCCCCAGAACACCGTCATTGGCGGCGCCAGCCTGTGGGTCATGTCGGGCAAGAAGGCCGACGAGTACAAGGGCGTGGCCCAGTTCTTTGCCCACCTGTCCAAGGCCGAAGAAGCCGCCAAGAGCCACCAGCGCACCGGCTACCTGCCGGTAACGATGGCTTCGTTCAAGCTCACCGACAGCAGCGGCTTCTACAAGCAGAACCCGGGCACCGATGTGTCGGTGACCCAGATGATCCGCAAGACCACCGACAAGTCGCGCGGCATCCGTCTGGGCAACTTTGTCCAGATTCGCACCATCACCGACGAGGAGCTCGAACAAGTCTGGGGCGGCAAGAAATCCGCCCAGGAAGCGCTTGACTCCGCCGTCAAGCGCGGCAACGAGCAATTGGAGCGCTTTGAGAAAGCCAACAAGTCCTGAGTGAATAATCAGGTCTAATTCGGGCCTGACAAGCCTGACTCCCCTCACGCCCTCGCTGGACCTGCCGGCCGGGGCGTGTATTTTTTTATTGACAGCCCCCACCATCGACCCCTGCCCGCCCCATGGAAAAACGTGTTCGATTCAAATCTGCCTGGCTGCCCTGGGCCCTCATTGCCCCGCAAATGGCCGTGGTGCTGGTGTTCTTTTTCTGGCCTGCCGCCCAGGCGCTCTATCAAAGTGTGCTGAGCCAGGACGCGTTTGGCCTGTCCAGCGAGTTTGTGGGCCTGGAGAATTTTGAGCGCCTGTGGAACGATGCGACCTATTGGGGCTCCTTCAAGACCACGGCCGTGTTTTCTGTTCTGGTGGCCGTGATCGGCCTGTCGCTGGCCTTGATGCTGGCGGTCATGGCGGACCGGGTGCTCAAGGGCTCGTCGGTTTACAAAACGCTGCTGATCTGGCCTTACGCCGTGGCCCCGGTGGTGGCTGGCGTGTTGTGGTTGTTCATGTTTGCCTCGCCCATGGGCGTGGTGGCGTATTTTCTGCGCTCGATCGGCATCGAATGGAATCACCTGCTCAACGCCAACCATGCCATGTCCCTGATTGTGGCGGCAGCCGTGTGGAAGCAAATCTCTTATAACTTCCTGTTTTTTCTGGCCGGGCTGCAGTCGATCCCCAAATCATTGATTGAAGCCGCCGCCATTGATGGCGCCGGCCCGTGGCGCCGGTTCTGGACCATCGTGTTCCCGCTGCTCTCGCCCACCACCTTCTTTTTGCTGGTGATCAACGTGGTTTACGCCTTCTTCGACACCTTCGGCATTGTGGACGCCACCACCCAGGGCGGTCCCGGCAAGGACACGGCTATTCTGGTCTACAAAGTTTATTACGACGGCTTCAAGGCGCTGGACATGGGCGGCTCGGCCGCGCAGTCGGTGGTGCTGATGGTGATCGTCATCACACTCACCGTGGTCCAGTTCCGGTTTGTCGAGAAAAAAGTCCAGTACTGAAAGCAGGCAACCTCCATGATTGAACGACGCCCCGGCCTCACCCTCCTCTCGCACCTCGTGCTGGTGCTGGGGGTGGTCATTGTGGCCTTCCCCCTGTATCTGACGCTGATCGCCTCGACGCAAAGCGCCGAGCAAATTGCGCAGTCCACGCCCATGTCCCTGATGCCCGGCGGGCACATGATCGAGACCTACAAAACCGCGCTGTTTGGCGGCATCACCAGCGCGGGCAGCAAGATTCCCGCCGCAGCGCCCATGATGTGGGTGAGCCTGATCAGCGCGCTGGTCATTGCCATCGGCAAGATCGCTATCTCGCTGTTGTCGGCCTTTGCCATCGTGTATTTCCGTTTCCCGTTTCGCAACCTGGTGTTTTGGATGATTTTTGTCACCCTCATGCTGCCGGTGGAGGTGCGCATTGGCCCGACCTACGAGGTGGTGTCCAACCTGGGCATGCTCAACAGTTATGCCGGCCTCACCGTGCCCCTCATCGCTTCGGCCACCGCCACCTTTTTATTCCGGCAGTTTTTTTTGACCGTACCGGATGAGCTGGTAGAGGCCGCCCGCATGGATGGCGCCGGTCCCATGCGCTTTTTCAAGGACGTGCTGCTGCCCTTGTCCAGCACCTCGATTGCCGCGCTGTTTGTCATTCAATTCATTTATGGCTGGAACCAGTACCTGTGGCCCCTGCTGGTGACCACACAGGAAGACATGTACCCGGTGGTCATGGGCATCAAACGCCTCATCGCCGGTGAGTCCTACACCGAGTGGAACGTGGTCATGGCCACCGCCATTCTGGCCATGCTGCCCCCCGCTTTGGTGGTCATGCTCATGCAGCGCTGGTTTGTGAAAGGCCTGGTTGACACCGAAAAATAAATGGCGCTCCCGTCAACCGCATTTTCATCATCGCAAATTTGCATGTCTTGTCCGTCATTGCGGGCATCTAAAAGTGCCCCAAGAAACATCCCGTAAAACATGGCTTCCATCTCATTAAGAAACATCATCAAGCGCTACGGCAGCGGCAAGACCGCGCTGCAAGTCATTCACGGCGTGAGCGCCGAAGTGGCTGACGGCGAATTCATTGTCATCGTCGGCCCCTCGGGCTGCGGCAAATCCACACTCCTGCGCATGGTGGCGGGGCTGGAAGAAGTGAGTGGCGGCGAGATCTGCATTGGCGAGCGGGTCGTCAACGACCTGGAACCGGCCGAGCGCGACATTGCCATGGTGTTCCAGAACTATGCGCTGTACCCGCACATGAGCGTGTTCGAGAACATGGCCTATGGCCTGAAGATCAAAAAAGTCCCCATGGACGAGATCAAGACGCGTGTGGACAAGGCCGCCAAGATTCTGGAGATTGGCCCGTTTTTGCAACGCAAACCGCGCGAACTCTCCGGGGGCCAGCGCCAGCGCGTCGCCATGGGCCGGGCGATTGTGCGCCAGCCCAAGGTGTTTTTGTTTGATGAACCCTTGAGCAACCTGGACGCCAAGCTGCGCGCCCAAACCCGCCTGGAAATCCAGAAACTGCACCGGGAGTTGGGCATCACTTCCCTGTTTGTGACCCATGACCAGGTCGAGGCCATGACGCTGGCCCAACGCATGATCGTCATGAACGCCGGGGTGATGGAGCAGTTTGGCACGCCCGAAGAGGTCTACAACCGGCCCGCCACCACCTTTGTGGCCAGCTTCATTGGCTCGCCGCCCATGAACCTGCTCAAAAATGCCCCGGATGCACCCGCTGGCACCATTACCGGCATTCGCCCGGAGCACCTGGACATCACGCCGACCGGCTGGGCACTGGTGGTTGAAACGGTGGAACTGCTGGGCGCCGAGCGGCTGGTGTATGGCCGCTGGTCGCATGGCAGCCGGGACGAAATGGTCATCATCCGCACTGAAGAATCGGATGCCGTGCCCGCTGTGGGCAGCACCATTCACGTCACTCCCCGCGCCGCCAAGATGCATTGTTTTGACGCAGCCACCGGCCAACGCATGGACTTGCCCCAATGATGCAAGTCACCGTTGACCATTGGCCCTACCCGCGCTGGATCGCCCACCGGGGTGCCGGCCGACTCGCGCCCGAAAACACCCTGGCCGCCTTTCGTCTGGGTGCCAGCCACGGTTACCGCATGTTTGAGTGCGACGTGAAACTCAGCGCCGACGGTGTGCCGTTTTTGATGCACGACGCCACCCTGCAGCGCACCACCAACGCCGTGGAGGTGATTGGCCGTGGCCACAGTGCTGTGGGCGGCGACCATGCCTGGGGCGTCTTGTCACGGCTGGACGCCGGCAGCTGGCATTCCCGCGCCTTTGCCGGCGAGCCCCTACCCACGCTGGACCATGTCGCCCGGTTTTGCCTGAGCAATGGCTACTGTCTGAACATCGAGATCAAACCCACACCCGGGCTGGAATACGAGACCGGCAAGGTCGTCGCCGAACACGCCGCCCGCCTCTGGCAGGGTGCTGCCGTGCCACCACTGCTCACCTCCTTTCGTCCCGAATCACTGCAGGCCGCCCACGATACCCAGCCCGAGCTGCCCCGCGGCCTGCTGCTCGATACGCTGTGGACCGGCTGGCTGGAGACGGCCCTGACGCTGGGCTGCGTGGCCGTGGTGTGCAACCACGCCTTGTGGGACACCTCGAGCGTCACGCAGGCCAAAAGCGCAGGGTTCAAATGCCTGAGCTACACCGTCAACGACGAGTGGGCCGCCCAGCGCCTCCTTGAATTGGAAACCGATGGCATCATCACCGACCGGGTGGACTTGTTTCCACCGTCTGAAACCTCGGCCTGATACAAAAAACCAAAGCCTGAAAATCTGATCCACATGTCCCCACATCCAACAACGACCGCGCCCAAGGTCGGCATCATGGACCTGCTGCTGCGCTCCGGCGACGCCCTGCGCAACTGGCGCGCGCTGCTCACCCTGGTGGGCGCGGGTGTCACCGCCTTGGTGATCATGATGGCCTCGGCCGCCACGGGGCATGCCGGGGTGATCTTTTTTGGTGTGTTGGTGGGCTATGCCACGGTGAGTGTGGGCATTTCTGCCAGCGGCATCTTGCTGATGGATCAGGCGCTCAACCAGACACCCCGGCGCATCCGGGTGGCCTTGGTCGACGGCGCCCGGGCTGCAGTGCGCCTGTTTGCCATTTTGCTGATCGGACTGGCCGGCGCCCTGGCAGCGGTTCTGGTGGTTGCCTTTTTGGTGCTGCTCTGCAAGATTCCCGGGCTGGGCGGCCTGCTGTACGCCGTGGTGTTGCCCGTCAGCGTGCTGCTTCTCGCCTTCGTCTATGCCGGTCTGTATTTCGTGTTGGCACTGGCCGGTGCGGTGGTCTGGTCGGGCGTGACCTTTCGGCAAGCCCTGGCGGCCCTGGTGGCCATCGTGACGCACCGATTTGTCGAATCGGCCATCGGCGTGCTCTTGCTGACCCTGTTCATGCTGCTGGTGGGCGGCGTCATCGGGGTGTTTGTGTCAACGGGGATTGGCATCGTCGCGGGACTCAGTGCCGGCATTCTGGACACCGCCATGATCATGCTGGACCTCTCCACCTTGTTTGAAGGCGGGCGCGCCCAAGCGGTGGTGTACGGCGGCATGCTGGGCCTGGGTATTTTGCTGGCCGTGGTGGGCTCCGTGATTTTCTCCATGGCATTGCTGGGCCTCAATCGCCTGTACCTGCACCTGAGCGCCGACCTCGCGGTGCAATCCACCGCGCCGGCTTAAGCGCGCCAGCCGCGCTGCAAAACCCACTGGCTGCCGGCACAAAACAGGGCCATGGCGGCATAGGTGCCCATCTTGCCGTCACGCCCAAAAAACCACAGCCCCACCCCCAACACCCCGCAAGAAATTAAAAAATTAATAGCTGCCGACCTAATGAATCCGCTGACTAGAGCCTGCTTTTTCATAAAAATCCGAGCCGACAAGGTCACCATCAAAGCCACCCAAAAGGCCGGCGCAAAAAAATTCAACAAGTGATTCAGGAGATCGGGCAGGCCCATTGCGGTGAATATCCATGGCAAACAACACAGCGCTGCGTCAATTGAGCGCAGGGTGATTTTATAATCGCTCTATGGCAGTCTGGGCTCTAGGCATCAATCACACCACCGCACCGCTCGACTTGCGGGGCCGCTTCGCGTTTGCCATCGACCAGATCGAGCCCGTACTGCACGGTTTGCGCCGGGCTCTGACCCACTCGCCAGAGGCCGCCATCATCTCCACCTGCAACCGCACCGAGGTGTACTGCGCCGGGGACAAGCCCGAGCTGGAGCACACGCTGGACTGGCTGGCCCACGCTGGCGGCGTCTCCCCAGGCTTGCTCCGGTCCCACTCCTACACCATGGAAAACAGCTTTGCCGCCCGCCACGCCTTCAGGGTCGCCAGCGGGCTGGACTCAATGGTGCTGGGCGAGCCGCAAATTCTGGGGCAACTCAAAGACGCCGTGCGCGCCGCCGAGGCCGCAGGCTCACTGGGCACCACACTGAGCCAGCTGTTCCAGCGCTCGTTCGCTGTGGCCAAAGAGGTACGCACCTCCACCGAGATCGGTGCCCACTCCATCAGCATGGCTGCGGCGGCGGTGCGCCTGGCGGGCCAGGTGTTTGAAGACCTGGGCGAGGTCAAGGTCCTGTTTGTGGGCGCGGGCGAGATGATCGAACTCTGCGCCACCCATTTCGCGGCCAAAAACCCCCAGAGCATCGCCATTGCCAACCGCACGCTGGAGCGCGGCGAGAAGCTCGCCAGCCGTTTTGGCGCCGAGGTCATGCGCCTGGCTGACCTGCCAGATCGCCTGCATGAGTTTGATGTGGTGGTGAGTTGCACCGCGAGCACCCTGCCCATCATCGGTCTGGGTGCGGTGGAGCGCGCCGTCAAGCGGCGCAAGCACCGCCCCATGTTCATGGTCGACCTCGCCGTGCCGCGCGACATCGAGCCCGAAGTCAAGGCGCTGGAAGACATTTACCTCTACACCGTGGACGACCTCGCTGGCGTGGTGCAGACCGCGCAGGCCAACCGGCAGGCGGCTGTGGCGCAGGCCGAGGTCATCGTGGACGCCGGCGTGCAGAGCTTCATGCACTGGGTGGACCAACGCGGCTCGGTGCCCCTGATTCAGCAGCTCAACTCCCAGGCCGAGGAGTGGCGCACGATGGAAATCACCCGCGCCCGCAAGCTGCTGGCCAAAGGCGAAGACCTGGACACCGTGCTCGAAGCCCTGTCACGCGGCTTGACCCAAAAGATGCTGCACGGCGCCATGGCCGAGCTGCGCGCCAGCGACGCAGATACCAGGGAACGGGCCAGCGCGGCCATTCAGCACTTTTTCTTGCGCAACGAGCGTTAATTGAGCTTCAACACCGCGTTGGCCACTGCCGTGTTCTCGTCCTGACCCAGACACACCGTACCGGTTCGAAAATTGCCGGTGGCCGTGCTGCCATCATCCAGCGCGCGGTCAAGCTGGATCGCCACATCGCAATCAATGTTTTGCACCCGCACCACATTGTTCCAGCCAGTAGGCAGTGCGCCCAGGCCAGCCAGCAAGACGGCAGAAGCACGGTTGGTCAAACTCAACGTCACCTGTCTAACCACGACAATCGGCGCGCCAGCGTCGCCGCGCAGCATCGAGGCCCGAATCAGTGCCTCGCTGGCGCAGCTGGACTCCAGAGCGGTGTCGATGGCCCCATTGCCATTGCCAATGCATGTTGCCGTCAAATTGGGCAACATGGCTGGACCCGCGATCAAATCACCGGGCCACGCACCGTAACGATCCCGAAACTGCTGGGCCGCAGTGGCCATCTCGCCTACCCCTTTGACGATGTCCTTGGTTTGGGCTTGGCGAACCACGGACCGTGAATTTAGTATGCCGAACATCAGGAACCCAGTGATCGCAAGCACAATAGCAATCTCTACCAAGGTAAAGCCCTGGGTGCGTGAAGGGCGGCGGCTCATGGCTGCAGCGGCAGTCAAAGGCTGGTTGTGCCGAGGGGTCGCGGCATTACAGGGGAACAAGGTAGCGCGCCACAGTGCTATCCGGTGCGCAATCCAAAGCAGCAGCCGACCTGGACCGGCCTGTGATGCGATTACCGTCGTCCAAGGCTCTATCCACTTCGTACACCACCTCACACGGCAGGTTGAAGAAAATGATGACATTCCTGACCGCTGGGTTGTCAGCTACATACACCGCGCTGGTGTTGGCGGTATTGGCCACGGCCATATGAACCGCGCCGAATTGGGATTGCAGGCGCATTAGGGTGTTGGTGCCGAGCTTGCCAATCAAGCCTGCGGCATAAAGTTGCTCAGGCGCCAAGGCCACTTGAGTACCGGCCGTGGCCAGACCAGTTGCGCCTATGGTGCCATCAATCAGGCTGTCACCAAGTGTGCTGCTACCGTTGACGTTGTAGGGCGGTGGCAACAAGGTCACGGCTGAAGGGAAATCCCCCGGCAAGTAGCCATAGCGTTGCCTGAAACCGGCTGAGGCAGTTTGCAGATCAGCCGCCATTTGCAGCACCTCCTGCGTTTGCGCCCGGCTGATTTGCCCCCGCCCAGCCAACAGACCTGCTGCCAGCAAAATGCCGCCCAGCACCACCACAATGGCCATCTCGGCCAGCGTAAAGCCACGTTGTTTGCTTAGGTTGGTTTTCATGAAATCCTCAGGTAAAACAAATGATCGATCAAGGTCTACGGACACGCCAAAGGTGTCACGCCAATCGGGATGTTGGCCGGGACGCAACCCGCCACAGCAGTTCCGCCTCCGGGCGGTGGTGGGCAATACGCCACACAGGCCTTGAGCGCACCCTCCGTCATCAAAGGCTGCAGCAAGTCCTGCGGGGTCATGTAGGCCACCAGATCGTCAAACAGGCCGCCCGTGCCAACCACATCGGTGGGTGCGCGGCTGATGAATTCGGTAACCGCATCGGCATTGAAACGCTCGTCCGAACCGACAGGCGGCGCGGCCAGGCGGCTGCCGCCAAGGGTTCGGGCGCCCGAGCCATTTTTGCCATGCGACACCAGCACTACCACGGGTTGAGGCGACAGGGCCGTGGCACTGAGTACGCCAGCAGCGTCACGCTCTTTCAGTGAAAACGTTGCCAAGGGTACGGTGAGTTCGTTGATGCTGAAGGCGTTTTGAGCCGACAGCTTGGTGGTCCAGTTGCTGCTGGTGACAGGGGTGCGGTTGGCGACACGGTAGGTGAAAAAATTGGACCACCCGTCTTGCACATCAGCCACCGACAAGCCCAGATCCTTCCACGGTACCACACCGGTGCCCAAAGCACCCAGGCAGGGCGACGTGCCCTTGAGGCCCGTGGGCGCGATGCCCACCGCCGTGGAATCTGGGCAGGGCAAGGTCCCGTTGCTGCGCAAATACCCAACGAGCGCCAGCTTGATGCGCTCTTGTTTGGTTTTGGTCTCGGTCCAAGCCGCGCTGTCACGGGTGGCTTGCAGCAAACGCAGCCCCATGGTGGCGAAGATCGCCATCAGCGTGATCACTACCGCCATTTCGACCAGAGTAAACCCAGCCGCGTTGCACCGCGCCAGACGGACAGGGAAAAGTGTGATTCTGCGGTAAGTCATGGGCGTGATATTACTTGCCATTTGAAAGTAAGCAATACTTGCCTGTGGCATTCAAATCGAGCCCGCGGCTCCGACCTTGCCAAGGCGACTCCAAGCTGGCTTACCGCAGCTGCGCCTGACTTGGCTCGAATACATCTTGATTCAAAGGCCTCAGGTGCCATACTGGCCATCAAAGTTCGTGCTGACAAGATCATTTACCATTTTTGCAACCGGGCAAGCAATGCCCTTCTCGGTGGTGGATCTAAAAAAAACATCTTGAAACAGCCTTCCATACTTCCAAGCCTTTCAATATATTTCTTATAGAAAAACCCGCCGAAGCGGGTTTTCTGCTCTCAATTAAAAACTACCCGTGGCAAATCAAAGCGATTTACAAACTGTATAGTAATTGGTGTCAATATAGCCAGCAGCGGCAAGTACCGCTGTGCCCGGTGCTGTATTTGTCGAGATGGCGCTCAGAGTCGCACGGACTGATCCAGCGTCCGTGATGCCATCGTCCAGTTGCGCATCAATCGCACGAGCAGCCTTGCCGGGCACTTGAGACAAACAAACCGAGTTACCGTTATAGCCAGTAGTGTTCGCAGCTGGCGTTACGCCAGCTACAACGCCGATAAATCCATTGAAGGCATTGCGAGGAAGCAAATCTGCGGTCGCAGTGGCACCAGGATTACCAGCGATTAGACCAGCCGCTTTCAGGTGTTGCCAGAAAGCCGTACTTTCACCAGCAACCAGTGTATATGTATTACCTGCCGCCACTGACAGGGCGCCATTGTTGCCACCGGCAGTAATACCTGCAGTTAACCATGCACCACCCCGAGCAGTCAATGTGCCGATAGGACCATCATCGCCGGGTACGCGCTTGAAGCGATCCACATAAGTGTTCGTGGCGGCACTGATGCCGTTCATGTCGGCGACTGCATTCTTGACCTTGGAGTTCTCAATCAGCTCCTGCCCCTTCAGCACACCACCCAGCAGCAAGCCGATGATGACCAGAACAATGGCGATTTCAACCAGTGTAAAACCCGATTGACGGGCCAAACTGCGGTGTTTCATGAATTTTTCCTTCGTGTTGGACTTGAGGTCGAACCCGACATGAGCCCGATACCTTCAGGGGAGAATTCTAGGGCGGGAACAACGCTCGTCACAGTGAAAAAAGTTTACGGTGCGTCTGCCAAAATCTCCAGCGCAAAGCTGACCCCGCCCGGAGACGAGCTGGCCTGCAAGTCACCACCCGCCTCGCGCAGGCTCTGGCGCGCCTGGTACAAGCCCAGACCCAAGCCGCCGGGGCGACCACTGGCAAAGGGCTCAAACAACTTCTCCGGCGCGATCTGCCCGGCGCCAGGAGGCAAAGGGCTGAAAAAAAGCATTTCAACCCGGGCGGGTTGTGATGCAAGGGTTGCCATGCGCCGCAACTGTACTACGGGTCGTGCCTGCACCGCCTCACGCCAGTTGGGCGCCAGGTTGGAGAACAGGTTGTCCAGCGCGCGCAGCAGCAGGCTTTTGGCGATCCAGCCCTGGGCCTGCCCCGCAACCTCTATTTCAATACCCGCCAGATGGGCCGCCTGGGTCACGGCCTGGGTCAGATCGATGGAGGCCGGCTGGTCTTCGGTGGGGCGTTGGCCCAGCGCGCTGATCAGCCGCAGCGCACGCTCTTGCGCCAGGGGCGCGTTGTCCTGCAAACGTCTGGCCAGGCGCAGCAAATCCTCTTCGCTCGTGCAGGCTGCAAAGTCAGCCCCCACCCAGCTGACCCACTGCGCCAGGTTGCGCATGTCATGCTGCAAATACAGAGACAAACGGGCGCGCTCTGCCAGCGCGGCCGAGAGCGCCTCGGTGCGCATGCGCAAGCTGGTTTCCAGCAGGAGCGCAAAAACACCCGCCAGTTGCTCTGCCAACAGCCAGCGCTCGCCCTGCCCCCGGGGGTGCATGAGCTGCAGGGTCAGGTGCACATCGGCACTGCTGTTGATCTGGAACAACAAGGTCTGGCTTGACGACGACATGGCTCCCCCGCCCTTGGGGCCACCAAACACACTGTGAATGGGGTGGCCAAACCAGTCACCGCGCATGACCAGTTCACGCCAACCCGCACCCGCAAGAATCGACCAGGCCACGCCCGCAATGGCCAGCGGCTCCAGATTGCGTGTGCCAATGTGCAGCAGGGCCTGCAAATTGGCATTGTGGCGACGCAAGCGGCGGGTCAACACCATGCTGATGATCAGCAGGCATATCCCGCCAATCACCATCACCAGCGACAGGCTAGCCAGGGCGCTGAATGCCATACTTGTTCAGGTAGTAGTAAACGTGCTCACGGGCCAAGCCCAGCTGCCGGGCGGACTCTGCCACGTTGTACTCCGTAGCCGCCAGAACGCGGCGCAGCAGCTGCTCCTCGGCGTTGGAAGCAGCTTGTTTGGGACCTTCATCAAGCCGGGTTGTCAAGAAGAGCCGCGCTTCACCGAGCAGGGCAAGCCGGTTTTCCTGGCACACAAACAATTGCGCACGCCTCAGGGCAGCCAAGATCGCGGCCATGGCCGCGGGCTTGACCAGGAAGTCAAATGCGCCTTTGCGCACCACCTCCAGCGCGGCGGCCTCTTCATCCTGCCCCGTCAACACAATAAATTTGCTGCTTGGGCTACGCTGCAAGCCCAGCTCCAGCACGGCCACGCCTTCCGTCAGCGTGCTGGCATGGGGCGGCAAGCCCAGATCAAGCAATACCAAGGCCGGTGGCTGGGGTGCATTGAAAAAACGACTCGCTTGCAAGCGGTCATGGGCGTGATGCACCGTGAAGCCGGCATCTTGCAGCGAAGACACCAGATAGGCGCACAGTGCAGGGTCATCCTCCACAACCAGGACGGTGTCGGGCAGCAGCCCCGAGGCCATGGCCTTGTCATTCATCGTCACCCACCAATCCGGCCAAAAAGGGAGAAATTGCAGTCGCAAAGCCCACAAACAACAAAGCAAACCCCCCCACCACACGAAGCATCACCCAGTCGGTGGGGGTGTTAGGGCTCACGGCCAACAGCGCATAGCCGGTGATCAAGAGGCACAGCCCGACGATCAGACTCATGCGCCGGCGCATTGATTTGCTGCGATGCCGTTGCAGCAGCGTTTTTGGGGGGGGCGATGCCATGGTGCTGTACTGGGGGTATTGTCTTATTTTTTGGCACGCACCGTCACAGCACCCGGCGCCACCACGTCCTGGCGCGCCTGGGTCTTGAGGTCCAGCGCCTCCCCCACCTTCACGGGCACACCATTGAGACGGACACCCCCGTCGATGGTGAGCACTCGTTGATCAGGCGCAATCGCGTCCCCGTCGCGCACCGGCAAGCCATTGAGCCACGCGGTGCTGCCGCCCCCCTGACGCTTGACAATGCCATTGACATGGACTACCTGGGGCAGGTTGGGCGCGCCCTCAGGCCCACTGCCCGAGCGGATGCGGTCAATTGCACTGCGCTCAGAGGCCGAATAAAAAAGCGTTTGCAGAGGCTCACCCGGCACAGGGGTCACCTCCGCCGCGTGCGCTGTCAGCAGGCACAGCAGACCAAACAAGCCCATCAGGGCGCGAGTGGGTACGCAGCCATGCCGGTGCAAGCGAGGCGGCTCAGCTTGGCGGTGACGAAACAAAAGGAAGAACATGGACAAAGTCTGGAGATCAGGCATGGGTTCGCTGGTCAGAAATGGGAGCCGTCAGGCCTGACCCGGCTTTTCATCTGGCAAATTGAAAAACCGCAAGGTGCATCGTGCCGACAAGCCGGAATCATTCGGCTCCGAGAAAGTGCAGGCTTGCACCCTGAATAATCCCCTCACATTCGCCCTATAGTCGTGCAGCAAGGACAGGAGGTCTTGCTCATGGATATTCTTCAATTCAAAGTCCAGATTGTGAATGTTGGGCCCGGCGCTCAGGGCAACCGCATCCGTGGCACCGGAACCCGACGAGGCCAGGGCTTGGGGCTCTTGCAAGGTGTAGCGCAGTGCGTCAAGTGGCAGCCCTGTGCGGGCGACACTGGCCTTCAGTTGGTCAACCCACCCCGCTCTGTCCGCAGCGCCAAGCAAACCCTGTTCGCTCAGTTGACGGAAACGCCCGGCCTGTGCCTGCATGTTGGCAAGATCAGCTTGCCTTTGCGTCAAACGGCCCTGGAGTGAGCTCATCTGCTGATTGGTCTCCATCAGTTGGCTGGCCTGGCGGTCTTTGAGTAAAGCGCTGCCGTGGTACAGGGCGAGCACCAGCAAGATTGATACAGAAAGCGCCAACAGGCTGCGCCGCGCCAGCCGGGCGATGATTTTCCAGTCATTCATGTTTGGCGAGCCCCGGGTTGACGCCACCGCTGCCAGGCAAGGTGAGGCACCAGGACTGTGCATCAAGACTTGAGTTGTCGGCCACGGCGCCTCCGCCGGTGAGCTTGCCCCGGGCGAGCGCCTGGGCGGGATCGATCAGCAGATGGACGCCGTCCATTTTTGACACCCTGGCAGACAGGTTGCTGATGTCCTGGGCGCGCGCTCTGTCGCTCTGGCTGGCAGGCCAGACCACGCCAAAATTGATTTCAACGCGCCGCTCGGGAACGGCTGCAGCAGCCCCCGCCTCTGCGGTGGTGGGCACGGGTGTGGTGGCCGCGCTTTGGCTGCAACCCTCCTTGCCCGAGTCAAGGATACGCCAACCCAGCTGGTTCAGGCGCACCGACTCAAGGGCAGTGACGATACCCGAGAGCTGGACCATGTGCCGGGCCAGCGAAGGCGCTGCGGCGATTTCACCCTGATCCAGCGCCACGGCGCTTTGAACAACCTCGGACGAGACCCCAAAACTGGCAACTTTCTGCTCCACATCACTGATCTGGCTGTTGAGTTGGTCCGTGCTGCTCCCGGCCTGCGCCAGGCTGGTGTAGCCACTGGCAACCTCGCTGAGGTTGCCAGCAGTGGCCCAGGCCCCCAGCACCACACACAATGCCGCTGCAGCGTAGATCCGAGGCCGCAACTTGCTGGCCACAAACCGGGTGCGTTGCGCCAGCGGTGCCAACTGGCCGGGCGGTGAGCTGACCGCCATGTCAAACAGCGCAAATCGCCAGTCAGCGGGTGCGGCTGAGCGCCAAGGCGGTGGGGCGGGCACGCGTGACAAGCGTTCTTGCGCCAGCCAAGGGTCGATGTCGGTCTCATTGTGAAGAAAAAGCACGTTACGCAATGCAGTAGAACGCTCCAGCACGTGGGTGTTTTCAAGGTGGCGCACGGTGCGCGTGATTTCGTCGGCCATATTGGCCGCCTCGGTCACGCCCGGAATGAGGCGGCTGAACACCGGGACGCGGTTTTTCAGGTAAACGATTCTCAGCGCACCCGCCCCGGGCAGCGCCACAAATAACTCGCTGGGCAGCGCTTTGTGACCACCCAGGCGAGCCAACAGCATGGACGTGGCCCAAACGCCGGCGATAGGTGCCGTTCCTGCGCCCGCGATGAGCGCACTCAAACGCGGCGCAGCATCCACACCAAAAATGGTTTGCAACGGGGGCGCCAGGCGATCCATCAAGCTGCCACTGCCCGCTGGGGTTAACACGGTGCGGTAAGGAGTGTCGGGGAACCGGCTGTCGAGTTGCCTTTGAACATAGTTTTTTCGATCGCGACCGAACAAAACCGGCACTTGAATTTCAAAAAAACCTTCTTCAGGCAGGTTGATCACCACCCACAGGGGGCCAGACCCGGCATCGTCACAGGGTTGCCAGCCCCGCGCGTTTTGGCGCCAATATTGCGCGTCAGCCGCTGAGATGTGAAGGACGGTCTTCATGGCGGTCTCACATTTTCATTTTAGAAATGGTGTCATAAATCGGACTCAAGACAGCCATCATGATCCAGCCCAAGATGAGCCCCATCACCACGGTCAGTGCGGGCTCGATCATGGCCTGAACCCGTCCGACCGATTCATTGATGTCCCGGGTATAAAAGTAGCTGATGTTGGCCAGCGATGAGTCGAGCGCGCCCGTGGACTCCCCCACCCGCATCATGCGGATGACCAGGGACGGGAATAGCATCTCGGATGCAAAACTGTCTGACAGCGATGTGCCGTTGATGACGCGCTCACGCACGCGCCTCAGGGCGCGCTGAATGACCATGTTGCTGGTGACGTCCTGGCAGTAGGTCAGTCCTTCGATCAGGGGAATACCCGTGCGGTACATCAGCGCAAAAGTATCGGCAAAGCGCGCGAGAATAATTTTTTCCAAAACTGGGCCCACATAAGGCAAATTCAATTGCAGTTGGTGCAGCTTGAACCGCACACCAGGCACCGCCGCTGACAGGGTCATCAGGACCACAACCACAACGACAGGCACCGATAACATCGCCCACCAATAGTTGACAAACAAGTTGGACAACCCGATCAGCATGCGGGTTTGCAGCGGTATTTCCTGGCCCATGTTGGTCAAAAAACCAATCAGTTGGGGCACCAGGTAAATCATGAGAAAAAACACCACACCACCCACAATGACCAGCACAAAACTGGGGTACATCAAGAGCTTTTTGGTGGTGGATGTCATTTCATCCTGCCATTTCAGGGCACGCACTATTTCCTTGAGCACATCGGGCAATTGCCCAGTGACTTCGCCCGCGCGAATCAAACTGACATTGGTGGCCGAAAAGACGCCGGAATAGGCCGCCACAGCCTCGCCAAAGGTGGTGCCAGCCTCGATTTTTTCAAACAATCCACTGCACAGGTCCCGGATGGCTGGAGACCCCGCCTCGTCCCGCAAATCCCCCAAAGAGGCCAGCAAGGGCACCCCTGCACGCACCAGCATCTCCAGTTGGAAGAAAAAATCAATCACGTCCCGCCGAGGCAAGGACTTGACGATGCGCTGGCGTTGCTGAAGCACCTTGACGGACAACAGGCTGAAACCGATGCGTTTGAGCTGGGCTTCGAGATCGCGCTCGTTCAAAGCCTCAATCTGGCCTTTGTTGATTTCGCCGGCGTCGTTGGTGGCCCGAAATTGAAATAAGGCCATCAGTCAAGCCACTCGGTCAAGTCGACCACGCGCCCCACTTCCTCAAGCGTGGTCATGCCAGCGCGCACACGGCGCATGCCGTCTTCAGCCATCGTCACAAAGCCCTTCTTCTGCAAATAATCGCTCATGGCTTTGAGGCTCGCCCGCTCAGTCACCATGTCATCAAGCACAGCATCGAACTTGAGCAGCTCCATTATCGACAGGCGGCCCTTGAAGCCCCGGTTCTCACAGGCCTGGCACCCCACCGCCCGGTACAGGGAGAGGGATTCATTGGCCTTCAACTTGAGCAACTGGACCTCGACCGGACTGGGGTCGTAAGGCTGCTTGCAGGCATTGCACAAGGCCCTGACCAGGCGCTGGGCCACGATGCCAATGACATTACCGGCCAGCACATTGGGCTCAATACCCATGTCAATCAAGCGCGGAATCGAGCGAATAGCCGAATTGGTGTGCAAAGTGGAGAACACCTGGTGACCGGTCATCGCGGCCCGAAACGCCATCTCTGCCGTGTCTTTGTCCCGCACTTCACCCACCAGGATGATGTCGGGGTCTTGCCGCATCATGGAGCGAATGCCTTCGGCAAAGTCCATTTTGACGGCATCGGACAGCGAGGTCTGCCGGATGAGCGGCATGGGGTATTCAACCGGGTCTTCCAGGGTCATGATGTTGACCCCCTCGCTGTTGAGGTGACCCAAAATGGAATAGAGCGTGGTGGTTTTCCCCGAGCCAGTCGGTCCGGTCACCAGCAAAATGCCTTCGGGCCGGGACAGCATAAGCTGCAGTACGTTGAGTTGCGGCTCCGAGAGCCCCAGGCCAGTGATGGGAACAATGCCGCTTTTGCGATCCAGGATGCGCAGGACAAAGTTTTCACCGTGAATGGTGGGCTGCACCGCGGAGCGGAAACTAACAGCACGGCCTGAAATGGACAAAGAAATACGACCGTCCTGTGGTGCCCGTGTTTCGGCAATATTCATGCCTGCGATCACTTTAAGCCGCACGACCATGGCTGACCAGTAACGCATGTGCAAGACACGGACTTGCCGCAAAACGCCATCGATGCGATAGCGAATGCGCAAAAACTGCATTTCGGGCTCGAAATGCAAGTCTGATGCGCCGCGCAAGGTGGCATCCGCGAGCAAAGCATCAATCAAACGCACCACGGGATGGCTGTAACCGTCAGCCTCTTGCAACAAGCTGGTCATGTCAATGGTGCCGGTTTCAAGCTCCTGCAAGATGCCGTCAATCGAGAGCTCATGCCCATAAAAGTGCTCAATGGCGCCCAGCACCTCGGCACTGCTGGCCAGGCGCCACAGCGGGCGTGGACCGCCCATCAGAAGTGAATTCAATTGATCAGTGGCCACAATGTCGTGAGGATTGGGACTTGCGACGATCAACGTATTGTTTTGGTGGTCCAGACTGACAGGAAACAGCATCAGCCGCCTGGCGAGGGCCTTGGACACCAGCGCCAGCGCGTTGGGGTCGGCCACGATGCCTTTGAGGCTGATGGCTTCTTCGCCCAGCTTGTCTGCCAGCGCGGCGCGCATGGCTTCTTCCGTGACAAAACCCAGGAGCAAAAATATCTCACCCAAAGGTTTTTCGGTGTTTTTTTGCTCCTGAAGTGCGATTCGCAACTGGTCCTGGGAAACCAAGCCCAATTCGACCAATTTGTCCCCCAGCCGAATCGCAGGCTGCGTCTGAAGAGTGGGATCGGTAGTCACGGTCAGTTCAATTTAGTGGGCAGTCAAAGGCAGGCAGTTTGGGCACGGTTGCGCTTGATGGGGCTCTTACTGGAGACCAGCCTGCTGGGCTGAGCGAAGCTGCTCCAGCCTCACAAGCACATCACGCAGTGCAACGCCACTTGACCGCTCTGAACCCGGCTTCTTCACCAAATTGGCAGTCAACTCATAAAACCGGCGTGCCTCATCGTAGTTGTGCAGGCGGTCAAAAGCCACTGCCAGGTTGAAGGCGTGGCGTGCCACCTGGGGCTCAAGTTGCAACGCCCTGGCAAACGCCAACCGGGCATCGGCGAGCCGTTCCTGACGAACCAGGGCGTGACCCAGGATCGATTGCGCCTCAGCGGAATCCGGGTTTTGATCGACCACTTCGCGGGACCGGCTGCCAAAATCCTGTGCATCACCCAGCATGGTGAGTGTCAACACCCCGGTGCGGGCTGTGGCGTTGTCTGGCTCCTGCCGCAACACCCGTTTGTACAGTGACAAGGCCTCGTCTTGACGGCTTTGTTGCTGCGCGATATAGGCCAGCCCCAGCAACGCATCGCGCTCTTCCGGGTTTTGGACCAAGGCTTGCTCGTAGGCTTTGGTCGCCTCTTGCAGTTGCCCCCGGGTCAGCGCAGCGTAGCCCAATTCCAGGGTGGAAGGCCCGCTGATGCGACTTTGCAGACCGGCCTGCTGGTCCGTGCCAGACGGCAGGCAGTCGGGCGGCACAGTCCCGGGTGGGCAGGTTCTGGCCGGGACTGAACCGCCGTCAAGCTTGCGCTGATCCTTGCCGGGCGGCGCGGAGGCGGCTGATTTCACCGGTGTTTTTTGTGAAGGCACTGACCGTGACACGGGGGTGGGGGTTGCAGGGGCCATGACCACCGCAGCGACTGGCAGATCCGGCGGTGACACTGCGGGCGCCTCCCCGGCGGGTACGCCGGCGGGTACGCCGGCAGGCGCGGGCACACCCGTCGCCTGGAGGCTGGGTTGGCCCAACCCCAGCGACTTCATCCACGCCATCGGGTCGCCCCCCACTCCCAGGAACACGCTGGACAGGCCCGCACCCAGAACGAGGACCAGCACCACGGCAACCCACGCCCCAACGCCTTGCTTTTTTTTGCTCGCGGGAATTTCCTTGGCGCGCACGATGTTTTGCGCAGCACGCTCACCACCAAGGGGTTTTGTCCGGCGTCCAGCATCGACGGCGGGTGAGGATGCCCCGGCAAATCCAGGAGCCGGCTCTGCAACTGCGACCAAGGGGGGCTCTGCCGGCATGGGATCGGCCGGGGCTGGCGGGGCAGGCTTGACAGCCATATCGGGGACCTTGGGGGTCAGCGACAAGGCCACGGGGCCAAGCTTCGCTGGAGGCGGGGCCGGGGTCTCCGGCCTGGGCGCAGCGGGTTTCTCCGGCAAGGTCACCGTGAACTCCAAGGGCTCCAGCGACGGCCAGTCAGGCGTTTTGGTGGCTGACGGCAGAGGCTCGCTTGGAACCGGCGAAGCCTGGGATTCAAAAGCCAAGGGCGGTGCAGCGGGCACCACGGCGCCAACAGCCAGAGGGTCGGACGGGGCTTCAGCAGCAGCTTTGTCCCGGCTGGCGCGGTTAAGGGCGTCAAGAAGCAGGCTCATGTCTAATTCCGGGGGTACGGGAGCGTCATTCGCAATGGACTGTCATCCGGCAGCGGCGTATCAACAGAGCTGGGAAGCAGACCCCGGAAATCCTTGAAGTCAGCGTTCAGGCTGGCATCCCTGAGCACTGTGGGCCGCAGAAAAATGACCAGTTCAGATTTGCTGGTGCTGTCATTGCGGTACTTGAACAACTCACCGAACACTGAGAGCTGGTTCAGGCCCGGCACGCCGTCTGTGTTGTTGTTGCGACTGTCCTGCATCAGTCCACCCAGTATGGCGATCTCACCCGACTGCACGCGCAACACCGATTCCATTTCACGGGTTTGCACCTCGGGAATACGGTTGACCAGGTTGTTTTGGGCCAGCACGGGGTTGGGGTCAGTGGCGTAGCCTGTGATGCGGCTGATGGTGGGGCGAAGGTTCAGGGTGACTTCACTGCTCTCACTGATTTGTGGGACGACGGTCATCAAGAAACCAATCGGCACGGTTTTGATGTCTGTTGTGTAGATGGCTGGCGTGGCAGCGGTTGTCGCTGTGGCCGCCGTACCGGGCGTAACCGAGATGGTGAAATAGACTTTGTTGTCCACCACCTTCAAGACGCTGCTCTGGTTGTTCAAAACCGATACCTTGGGGCTGGAGAGAACCTTCAGGGTTCCAAACGATTCAAGCAGGCTCAGCATGGCAGACAGGTCCGTGTCACCGTTCCAAAGGCGAAATTGCTTGAAGCCCACCGAAGCAATTGAACTGACCACACCCCCGGTTTGCAGACCATTGGTGCCCCCCCCCGTGGGACGGATGACGATGCCCGAGCCCGCATTTGCGCCCGCCGTTTGCAGCAGCGACCAGTCAATGCCCTGCTGAAACCGATTGGACAGGTCCACCTCGACAATCGTGGCCTCGATGAGCACTTGACGCCGCGCCGAACTGAGCACCCGGGACAAAAAATCACCCACTTTGGCATGTTGACTTTGCGTTGCACGCACGCTGATGACACCGGTCTCCGGGTTGGAAATAACCGACGCTGCCTCGCGGAAAATACTGCGTGGCACAGCGGCGCTCGCTGCTGCCAGCGGAGCTGTGGCGCCTCCAGAAGCTGCGGCCAAAGCAGACCCGGCCGCGGACAACGGCGCAGGCAAGGCCGGGCTGGGTGCTTGCCCTGGGGCGCTTTGGCCGGCCTGCCCTGGCGCGGTGGGCCTGCCCGCTTCAGGACTGAGTTTGTCAGTTTCCCGCAACAAATCGACCAGATTGCTGTTTAACGTGACCCAAAACCGGTTGTTGGAGGTGCTGTCAATCGACGAAGTTGAAGCGTTGCCGCCACCACCACTGCCGCTGCCGCCAGTACTGGCCACGTTGGTCGAGGTCACAATGCTGGACTTGGCGTCCCGCTGGACATTGGGGTAGTCGACCCGGTAGTGCTTGAGGTAAGCGGAGTCGGGCAGTATGGATAAATTCATACCGTTGACTTCGTACCGCAGGTCGACCTGGCGGGCCACCCGGTCCAGGATTTCAGTCAAGGTCTGGTCACGCACATTCATGGTGACCGAGCCGCTGATGCTGGGGTGGATGTCTACATTCAGCTTCGCATCCCGCGCCAGGGCAAAGAGCAAATCCTGCACGCTGACGTTTTTCATGACCACGCTGTACAGCTCCTGTCGCACGCTTGGCCGGGGCGGCGGCGGCAGGGGAGCTGCGTTGACAAAGTCCGGGACGGTCCCGGCGACGAGGTTGCCGGGGAGCAGGTGCTGGCTGGAGAGTTTTGGAGGTGCCGGGGCCGCACAGGCCGTCAAGCCGACAACCAACAAAACCAACCCTGCGTCTCGCAAGACGTGAGGCATGCAACCGGAAAAACCGGTGCGTGTAATTGACGGGGTCAAGGTGTTTGTTCCTGTTTCACTTTAGCCCAGGATCTTACCAATGGGCGATTTTCCCTTACAGCGGGAGGCCAGGACTGAATGGCACGAGCGCCTTCCGCAGCTGACCCGAAGTTGCCAAAATAAACCGCCATATAAGTTTTACCCTTGTAATCACTGAACTGCGCATACATCTGGGACGGGTCAAGCCAAGCCCCCATTCGGGTCAGATAAGGATCCAAACCATCGATAGTCTCGAACGCACCTAGCTGAACAGTATAGCCAATTAGCGGCGTCTCCAACACCCGGGTTTGCGTGCGTTCGAGCACCTCTTGGGACCGCGTACCAGTGGTTGGCGGTGCCCGCTTCAAGAGGGGTTTGTCTTCTGTTGGGGGCGGCCGGGCTGCAGGATTCGAGTTGCGGACGGGCCCAGGCCCAGCCATGCCCTTGGCGACCGAAACCGTCGGCAGTCCGGTGTTGGGATTCACCAGCGCCACAGGCTTGACCTGGTCGGCAGGTTCGCTCGACCCCCCTTTGAGGTACCAACCCAGCAGACCCACCGCTGAGGCGGTCACGAATACGGCCAGCACCCCACTCAGGCCAGGCATCGACCATGGACGCCTGCCCACCTTGTCTGCCGCGTGCATGGCGCCATTGGGTAACTCCTGCACGGCACTTTCGACGTGGGGCAATTCAACCGTCAAGGAGCCCTGAGCATAGGCTGCCAACAACGCTTTGTCGGCCAACAAATTGATGCGCCGGGCACGGCCCCCGGAGGCTTTGACCAAACGAGTCATCGCACTGGCTGAAAAAAGCCCCGCACCCTGCCAGCCGGCGGCTCTTAACCGGTGGTCAATGTAGGCGTTGGCCTCCACAGCCTGCAGCGCTCGCAGCTCAAACCGATGGATGACCCGGTCGCGCACCTGGCGCAACCGGGGTTCGGCCAGGAGGGCGTCGAGCTCCGGCTGCCCAAACAACATGATGTTGATCAGTTTGTGCTGACCGGTTTCCAAATTGGAGAGCAGGCGCACTTCTTCGAGAGACTCCACGGGCATGGCGTGTGCTTCATCAATGACGAGCACCACGCGCTGCCCCTGGGCGTGTCGGCGCAGCAACTCCTGCTGCAGCGCGGCGAGCTTTCCTTCAATGTTGGTCGCCAAATCGGTGAGACCCAGGTCCCGGGCAATAGCGGCAATGATCTCGTCGCGGCTGAAGCATGGATTCGCCAGATAAATGGCAAAAACCTGCGGGTCCAGTCGCATGATCATCAAGCGCGCCAGCAGCGTTTTGCCGCTGCCCACTTCTGCCACCAGGGTGATGATGCCTTCGTCATGGGTCGCGACGTGAAGCAGCGCGGTCAAAATGTCGCCCCTGCGCCCGCCAGTAAAGAAGAAATCAAGATCAGGCGTTATCTGAAACGGGGGCTTTCGTAAACCGAAATGGTCAATATAGAGGGAGGACATTTGGCGAGTGTATCGGACACAGACCCGCCCATCTCCCCGGCCGGGGCCCTGGCGGCGGCGCTCAGAGCCAATCAAGGTGCGATACTTCGCGGAATGGTTTTGCGCATGCCGCCTGCTTCGCCTCTGCGGCCAGGATGGCCGCCCTCGAGCAGGGCCGCACGCGCATCTTCAGTCCAGACTGCCCCAAAATTTTTGACGCTATGAAACCCTTCCTCCGCCAACAACTCGCCCGCTATGCCGACCGCCTGGGGGAGCTTGAGTTTTTGCTCTCGCGCGAAGACATCATGAAAGACATGAAGCAGTTTCTCGTGCTGTCACGCGAGCACACCGATGTGTCGGCCGTGACCACCCGCTGGTCACGCTACCTGCAGCGCGAGGCTGACCTGGCAGGCGCCCAGGAGATGCTCAAGAGCGCTGCCACCGACGCCGATCTGGCCGAGATGGCACAAGAAGAAATTGACAGTGCCGCCGCCGAGATCAGCCAGCTCGACGGCGAATTGCAGCGCATGCTGCTGCCCAAGGACCCGGACGACGCGCGCAACGCGTTCATGGAAATCCGCGCCGGCACCGGGGGCGATGAATCGGCCCTGTTTGCCGGTGACCTGCTGCGCATGTACACCCGTTTTTGCGAGCGCCGGGGCTGGAAGACCGAGGTGATGAGTGAGTCCCCCAGCGAGTTGGGGGGCTACAAAGAGGTGGTGATCCGGATTGAGGGTGACAACGTGTACGGCACGCTCAAGTTCGAGTCCGGCGGCCACCGTGTGCAGCGTGTACCCGCCACCGAGACCCAGGGGCGCATTCACACCAGCGCCTGCACGGTGGCGGTGCTGGCCGAGCCGGACGAGCAGGAGGCGATCCAGATCAACCCCTCGGACCTGCGTATCGACACCTACCGCGCCAGCGGCGCCGGCGGCCAGCATATCAACAAGACCGACTCGGCCGTGCGCATCACCCACCTGCCCACCGGGATCGTGGCCGAGTGCCAGGACGGTCGCAGCCAGCACAGCAACAAGGCTCAGGCGCTCAAGGTGCTGACCGCCCGCATCCATGAAAAAGACCGCTCTGAGCGCGCCGCCAAGGACGCCGCTGAGCGAAAGGGCCTGATTGGGACGGGCGACCGCAGTGACCGCATTCGCACCTATAACTTCCCGCAGGGCCGCCTGACCGACCACCGCATCAACCTCACCCTCTACAAACTGCTCTACATCATGGAAGGCGACCTCGATGATGTGGTCCAGGCTCTGCAAGCCTATGAAGCAGCAGAACAACTGGCCGCGCTGGAAGTGGGAGCCGGTGCGTGATTTATTTATTGACTAAATGCCCTCTAGCCATTGAATATAAATGGCAAGACTGCTTATTTTCATAGCAATGAACGACGCCATGGCGCCACCCGCTCCCCGGCCCTCGGTTGCCAGTACGCTGGCAACGCTGCAAGCACGTGGGCTGGACCGGCTGGATGCCCAGTTGTTGCTGTTGCAAGCCCTCAAGCAGCCGGATCGTCAGCGCGCCTGGCTGCTCGCGCACGACACCGACCCGGTGGATCCAGCCACCCTGAAGGACCTTGACGCCTTGGCCCAAAGACGCCTGCAAGGCGAACCGCTGGCCTACTTAAGTGGCCGCAAAGAGTTTTTTGGCCTAACCCTGCACGTCGATGCCCGCGTGCTGGTGCCGAGGCCGGACACCGAAACCCTGGTGGATTGGGCGCTGGAGGCGCTGGACGCGGCATCTGTCCAAATAGCGCTGGCCACGCCGCGCCCCCTGCGCGCGCTGGACCTTGGCACCGGCAGTGGCGCCATTGCACTGGCGCTCAAAGCCACCCGGCCCGCGCTGCAGGTAGTCGCGACTGACGACAGCCTGGATGCGCTCGCCGTGGCCCAGGCCAACGCGCAGCGCCTTGGGCTGGCCATCGAGTTTCATCAGGGCAGCTGGTTGGGCGCCCTGCCCCCCGCCACACCGCGGTTGGACCTCATCGTCTCCAACCCGCCTTACATCGCCGCACACGACTCACACTTGCCAGCCCTGACCCACGAGCCGCTGCAAGCGCTGGTCAGCGGTGCAGACGGGCTTGATGACCTGCGCCTGATCATTGCGCAGGCCAGCGCCTGCCTGCAACCGGGCGGCTGGTTGCTGCTGGAACACGGCTACGACCAGGCGGCCACCGTGCGGGAGTTGCTGGAAACCGCCGGCTTTGAGGATGTGCAATCCCGCAAAGACCTCAATGGCATTGAGCGTTGCAGCGGCGGTAGAACACCAGCCACGCCAAGCTGACCAGCGGCCAACCCCGGGACAGCGCACCATCGCGCGGCCCTGCCACTGGTATGCTGGCGCACCGCCTTCGGGCCCTCTTTGCTAGCGCCACCCATGTTCTCCACCCCCCAGATGAAACGCCTGTCCCAGTATTTTTTTCGTGGTCTGATGACGATCCTGCCCCTGGGCCTGACGGTTTATGTGCTGTACATGTTCATCTCGTGGATGGATTCGCTGGCCATGAGTGTGATCAGCCCCATCATTGGCGACTTTTACCTCCCTGGCCTGGGCATTGTTCTGGGCGTGGGGGCGATCGTCGGCCTGGGTTTCCTGATCTCGCAACCCGTGACCACGCGGCTGCTGTCCTGGGTTGAGTTTCCGTTTACGAACCTGCCGGTGGTCAAGAGCATTTATTCGTCGCTCAAGAACTTTGCCGACTTCTTCTCGCCCCACCAGGAGCACAGCCAGCAAGTGGTGGTGCTGCGCATGCCCGGAAACGAGATGTCCATTGTGGGCTTGGTCACCCGCCAAAGCATGTACGGCCTGCCCAAGGGCCTGGCTGAAACCGACCAAGTGGCGGTCTATCTGCCCATGGGCTACATGATTGGCGGCTACACCGTGTTTGTGCCCCGCACCTGGATTGAGCCGATCGACATGTCAGTGGAAGAGGCCATGCGCTCGACACTCATTGCCTGGATGGCCTCCAAGCGGTCTGACGCGTCTTGATCCACCCTTGATCAATGGTGATGGCCGTGCTCTCCGTGCACATGGCGGTGGGCAATCTCTTCCTCACTGGCCAGCCGTACATCGGTCACGTTGACGCTCAAACGCAAGGCCTTGCCGGCCAGCGGATGGTTGCCGTCCAGCAGGACGGTGTCGCCCTTGATTTTCGTGACGTTGAACATATGGGCTTCTCCGTCAGCGCCCCGGCTTTGCAATTGGCCGCCGACCTTCACGCCGGGGGGAAACTGGCTTTTGGGAATACTTTGCACCAGGCTCTCGTCGCGCAACCCAAAGGCGTCTTCAGGCTGCAGGTCCACCGTGGTCTGGAAGCCGGGCACTTGCCCTTCCAGCGCGGCTTCAAGTTTGGGGAAGGTGTTGTCGTAGCCTCCGTGCAGGTACACCATGGGCGCCTGGCTTTGCTCCAGCAACTTGCCTTGCGGATCGGTGACCTTGTAGCGCAAGGTGACAGCGGTGTTTTTTTCGATTTTCATGAACGGGCCTGGGTTGGAGAATTGAGCATTCGAGAGCTCTATTTTCACAGATGCCACGCGCACCGGCCTTTTCGGACAAGGCCGGGCCACCCCCATCTGCCAGTTTCGCTCAAATCAAGCTGTAGCCACTGTCTTATTTAACTAGAGGGGTTTAAATTTCATAGCAATCACCTCACAAGCCCTTGGCGACGCAAGGTTACCTGCGCCACTTGAGTGGAGAAAGTGAAATAATTACGGCATCTTTATTGAAGGACGATTGACATGAGCGACACACAACAACGCATCGACGACCTGGTGAAATCCAACGAGGTCGTGCTTTTCATGAAGGGCAATGCCAGTTTCCCGCAATGCGGTTTCTCCGGCCGGGCCATTCAGATTCTGAAAGCCTGCGGCGTGGACGCCAAAGCCCTCACGACCGTGAATGTGCTGGAAGATGACGCTGTTCGGGCGGGCATCAAGGACTACAGCAACTGGCCCACCATTCCCCAACTCTACGTCAAGGGCGAATTCATTGGCGGCTCGGACATCATGATGGAGATGTACGAAAACGGCGAATTGCAAAAGGCGCTGGCCGCACAAGCCTGATCGGGCGTGGGAAACGCCCGGCACCGCGCTAAGGCAGTTGGGGCATTTCCCACAATTTTTGGGCAGCGAACACCGCACTGGGATAAGGCGGGCGGCCCCGAGAACCGTTGTACCGGCCCAGAGCCATGAACAAATCACCATTTTCCCGGTCCAGATAATGCCGCAAGATGACGCATCCAAACCGTAAATTGGTTTGCATGTGAAACAGCTTGCCCGCGTCCCCATCGGCCAGGACACGGGTCCAAAACGGCATGATCTGCATGTAGCCCCTTGCGCCGGCGCTGGAGATGGCAAATTTCCGGAAATTACTCTCCACCTGCACCAGACCCAGCACCATGGCGGTGTGCAAGCCGGCTCGCCGGCTCTCGTACCAGATCGTCTGCAAAAACTCCTGGCGCACCTGCCATTCCGGCTTTTTCTTGCGCAGCCGCTCACTCATGCTGCCCAGCCATCGCAGGTACTGCAGCCGCGACTCGGTGCTGGCAAACTCGGGAACGGGCGGCGCGTGGTTCGAGATCGCCGAACTCAGGGCCGTGCGAACCGAATCCACCAGCGGCTCTTCGAGTTGCTGCCCGGCCAGTGCAGGCCCGGCAGACGACCACCAACCCAAACCCGACGCCACAGAAGTCAGGGCCGCGCGCCTTGAGATCACAGCACGCCCTTTTTCTGGCTCACACCGTGAGGCGGGCGCGGATCAAAGCAGCGACCTCGCCTACCGGCACCGACGTCGCAGCGGCGTCCCGGCGATGCTGGTACTCCACCTGACCGTCTTTGAGCCCGCGGTCGCCCAGTGTCACGCGGTGCGGCACGCCGATCAACTCCCAGTCGGCAAACATGGCGCCCGGGCGTTCGCCCCGGTCATCCAGGATGACATCCACACCGGCGGCCAACAATTCGGCATACAGCGTGTCAGCGGCCTCTTTCACCGCTGGAAAACGATCCGGGCTGATGGGGCACAGCACCACTGTGAACGGCGCCAACGCATCCGGCCAGATGATGCCGCGCTCGTCATGGTTTTGTTCAATGGCCGCCGCCGGCAAGCGGGTGATGCCGATGCCGTAGCAGCCCATTTCCATGAAGCTGGGCTTGCCGTTGACATCCAGAAATGTCGCGTTCATGGCCTGGCTGTATTTGGTGCCGAGGTAGAACACATGACCGACTTCAATCCCGCGCTCAATCGCCAGTGTGCCCAAACCGTCGGGTGATGCATCACCCGCCACCACATTGCGGAGGTCCGCCACCAGATCGGGCTCGGGGAGATCACGCGCCCAATTGACGCCGGTGATGTGGAAGTCGGGCTCGTTGGCGCCGCAAATCCAGTCCGACATCACGGCCACGTCGCGATCCACCACGATGGAGAGTGGTTTTTTCAGGCCAATCGGGCCCAGGTAACCGGGCTTGCAACCAAAGTGAGTGTCAATTTCCTCCACACTGGCAAAACGGAAATCAGCCAAACCAGGCAACTTGCCCACTTTGACCTCATTCATGTCATGGTCGCCGCGCAACAGCAGCAGCCAGACTTTTGTTTTCACGACTTCGGCAACGTCGTTGAGTTCGTCGGTCGCCAGTACCAGCGATTTCACGGTGTTTTGCAGGGGCACGTCCAGCATCGCAGCCACGTCGGCGCAAGTGCTCTTGCCAGGCGTTGGCGTCCTGGTCATGGCCCTGCCGGGCGCTGACCTCGGCGTGACGGGCGCCAGTGCCTCGGCCTTCTCCAGGTTGGCCGCATAGTCACTGGTCGGGCAATACACGATCGCGTCCTCGCCGGTGGCGGCGATCACCTGGAATTCCTCGCTCAGATCGCCCCCAATGGCGCCGCTGTCGGCCGCCACCGCCCGGTAGGTCAGGCCAAAACGGTCAAAAATACGGCGGTAAGCCTGCGCCATGACCTGGTAACTTGCTTTGGCAGAGGCCTGGTCCCGGTCAAAACTGTAGGCGTCCTTCATGGTGAATTCGCGCCCGCGCATCAGGCCGAAGCGAGGCCGGCGTTCATCCCGAAACTTGGTCTGGATCTGATAGAAGTTTTTTGGCAGCTGCTTGTAGCTCTTGATTTCCTGGCGGGCAATGTCAGTCACCACCTCCTCGCTGGTCGGCTGAATGACAAAGTCGCGGTCATGGCGGTCCTTGATGCGCAGCAACTCGGGGCCCATCTTGGCAAACCGGCCCGTCTCTTGCCACAGCTCGGCTGGCTGAACGACCGGCATGGTGAGCTCAATGGCGCCCGCCCGGTTCATTTCTTCCCGGACGATGGCCTCGACTTTGCGCACCACGCGCAAGCCCATGGGCATGAGACTGTAGATGCCGGCTCCGAGCTTTTTGATCATGCCGGCACGCGTCATCAGCTTGTGGCTGACCACCTCGGCATCGGCCGGGGCTTCTTTGAGCGTGGAAATAAAGAAATGGGAAGCTTTCATGGCGGGAATCCGGGAATAACTGAGGGCTGCATCGCTTGCTGCACAGCGCTTGCTGTGCATAATGGAAACAGTTTAAAAATTGGGGTTTGATTATGCTTGACCGGGACGGCTTTAGGCCCAACGTCGGCATCGTCCTGCTCAACCAGAAAAATCAGGTTTTTTGGGGCAAGCGAATTCGCACGCACTCGTGGCAGTTTCCGCAGGGTGGCATTGATCGGGGTGAGACCCCCGAACAGGCCATGATTCGTGAACTGCACGAGGAAGTGGGGCTCTTTCAGGAGCATGTTCGCATTGTGGCCCGCACCCGAGACTGGTTGCGCTACGAGGTGCCGGACAGATATATCCGCCGCGATGCGCGCGGCCATTACAAAGGCCAGAAGCAAATCTGGTTCTTGCTTCAATTGGTGGGTCACGACTGGGATTTAAATCTTCGGGCGACCGATCATCCTGAGTTTGATGCCTGGCGCTGGCACGACTACTGGGTGCCACTTGATTCAGTCGTGGAATTCAAACGCGGCGTCTATGAGATGGCTTTGACAGAATTGTCCCGCTATCTGCCGAGGAACGAACCCCGGAACCGTTTTTTGCGGCAAGGTACGCGCACGCTTGACCAGGATGTGACCTTCGACTTGATGCCTGGCGCCGGATTCGAACTTCCACCGGGTGCTACGTTCGAATCCCAACCTCAGTCAGGTTACGGACCCGACTTCTCGGAAAAGCCACATGGCGCTTGAAAGACTGGTGTGGCTGGGATGGCTGCTGTTTGCCAGCAGCGCCTCTGCGCAACTCTTCAGCACGGATCCCCGGTGGAGCGAGTCAGAGGTGCCGGCGCCACCGGCTTTCAGCAGAGACAAATTGATTCGGGTCAACATGCCCAGCTATGTTTCGGTTCAACTGGGCGTTGACCCTCGCACGTTGACGATTACTGCCGATGGGGTGGTTCGTTACGTGGTGGTTGCGATCAATGAGTCTGACTCAATGAGCGCCATGTATGAAGGAATCCGATGTGCCAGCGGAGAGGTCAAAACCTACGCCCGCTTCTCATCCCATGGACCGTGGGTCTCTGTGCAGAATCCGCAATGGCAAGACCTCAACGGCAATCTCCCCTCAAAACACGCTCTGGCTCTGGCCAGGCAGGGCGTGTGCGAAGGCCGTTCGGCGGCCTCAAGGTCAGCTGCAGATGTCGCTGGCAGGCTGAAAACCCCGAAACCTGACTACTGATCTGAGGCTCCCCGAATCTGTGGCTGAAAGCAGCTCGTCACAGCGGGCTGTCAGCGGGTGAGCACCAGATTGTCCCGGTGGACCATCTCGGGCTCTGCCGCATAACCCAGCAGTTTTTCGAATTCATTGGAAGGTTTACGGCAAATCAGTCTGGCCTCGGCGCTCGCATAGTTGGCCAAGCCGCGCGCCATCTCAATACCCAGGAAATCGCGGACGGCGATGACATCTCCACGTGAGAAGTCACCTTCCACGCTCACCATGCCGATGGGCAACAGGCTTTTCCCTTCGTCGCGCAACTTGGCCACGGCGCCGTCATCCACCGTCACCGAGCCGCGCATTTGCAGATGATCGGCGATCCATTGCTTGCGCGCCTGGGTCTTCTGGGTTTGTGCGACCAGCAGGGTTCCGATCGACTCACCCTGAGTCAGTCGCACCAGCGCATCTGCTTCGCGGCCCCAGGCGATCACGGTAGATGCACCCGAACCGGCCGCTCGTTTGGCTGCCAATATCTTGGTGATCATGCCGCCGCGCCCCAGGCTCGATCCGGCTCCGCCGGCCATGGCCTCCAGTGCCGGGTCCCCCGCCTTGGCTTCATGGACAAATTCAGCATCCGCATGCTTGCGAGGATCCGCGGTGAATAAACCCTTCTGGTCAGTCAAAATGACCAGCGCATCGGCCTCCACCAGGTTGGCAACCAAGGCACCCAGGGTGTCGTTGTCGCCGAACTTGATTTCGTCGTTGACCACCGTGTCGTTTTCATTGATGACTGGCACAACGCCCAGTTTCAGCAAGGTCAGCAGCGTGGAGCGGGCATTGAGGTAGCGTTCACGATCCGCCAAGTCCGCGTGGGTCAGCAAGACTTGGGCACTGCCCAAGCCGTTCTCACGCAACTTGGTCTCATACATTTGTGCCAGCCCCATCTGCCCCACTGCGGCAGCCGCCTGGAGTTCATGAATCTCGTGCGGCCGGCTGGACCAACCCAATCGCTTCATGCCCTCGGCAATCGCGCCGCTCGACACCATGATCACCTCACGCCCACTGCGCACCAGAATCGACATCTGACGGCACCATTCACCAATGGCAAACTCGTCCAGGCCACGGCCGTCGTTGGTCACCAGACTGGAGCCAACCTTGACCACAATGCGCCTGGCATCACGCAAGGCGCTATTCGCTATGACGGTCATTCGGAATCAACAACAAAACGAGGATCGATCTCCTCAGGTGTTTGCTCGGCCGTCTGCTGAGCCTTGACGTGCTGGTAAACAATCTTGATCAGGGACTCACATCCCTCGCGGGTGAGCGCAGAAATCTGGAAAACCGGCCCCTTGAACTTCAGTCGCTTCACGAAATCCTTGACCAAGGCAGCACGCTCTTCCATGGGCACCATATCGAGCTTGTTGAGCACAAGCCAGCGGGGCTTGTCGTAAAGAGCCGGGTCATATTTTTTGAGCTCATTCACAATCGCCTTGGCTTGGGCCACCGTGTCGACACCTTCGTCAAACGGAGCCATGTCGACCACGTGCAGCAGCAGGCGTGTGCGCTGCAAATGGCGCAAAAACAGGTGGCCCAAGCCGGCACCTTCAGAGGCGCCCTCAATCAGCCCAGGCAGATCAGCGACCACAAAGCTCTGCTCTGGCCCGACCCGGACCACACCCAAATTCGGGTGCAGCGTCGTGAAGGGGTAGTCCGCGATTCGCGGGCGAGCGTTCGAGATGGCGGAAATAAGTGTCGACTTGCCCGCATTGGGCATGCCCAGCAAGCCCACATCGGCCAAGACCTTAAGCTCAAGCTTGAGCTCACGCTTTTCGCCCGGCCAACCTGGCGTTTTTTGCCTTGGTGCACGGTTGATCGCACTCTTGAATCGCATGTTTCCAAAGCCACCATCACCTCCTTTGGCGATGGTGATCACCTCCCCGGGCGTGATCAACTCGAACAGGACTTCCCCGGTTTCGGCGTCTGAAATGATCGTTCCAACCGGCATTTTCAGGGTGATATCGGCACCCGCAGCACCAAACATGTCAGAGCCCATGCCGTGCTCTCCGCGCTTGGCATCGTGGCGCCTGGAAAACCGGTAGTCCACCAGGGTGTTGAGGTTGGAATCTGCCACGGCAAAGACGTGGCCACCCCGCCCGCCGTCGCCCCCATTGGGGCCACCGAATTCTTTGTATTTCTCGTGGCGAAACGAGACACATCCTGCCCCGCCATCTCCCGCCGAGATATCGATATAGGCTTCGTCAACGAACTTCATGATTTCTTTTCCATTTCTAATTCAATGCGCTGTGTCGCTATTGCGCCATGCCGTAACAGAGCATTGTCTGTGCCGGTGCGTCTAACCTCGCATTGAACCAAAAGCGGCGTCAGACTTCACAAACGAAAAACCCCGCGCAGGGCGCAGGGTCTTGACTGAAAGTTTCTAGCAGATTATGCCGAAACAACACTCACTGTGTGTTTGTTCAGTGCGCCTTTGATAGCGAACAAAACGTTGCCATCAACCAGTGCAAACAGTGTGTGATCCTTGCCGATGCCAACGTTGTTTCCGGGGTGGAACTTGGTACCACGCTGGCGAACAATGATTGCTCCCGAGCTGACCAGTTCGCCACCGAATTTCTTAACACCGAGCATTTTGGGCTTGGAATCGCGCCCATTTCGCGTAGAGCCGCCGCCTTTTTTCTGTGCCATGACCCGTGCCCCTTAAGCAGCAATCGCACCAATCAGCAGTTCAGTGAACTGTTGACGATGACCTTGACGTTTTTGGTAATGCTTACGACGACGCATTTTAAAAATGCTGACTTTGTCGTGCTTGCCGTGAGCCACAACCGTGACACTCACGGTTGCGCCGGACACCAAGGGAGTCCCGACCTTCAATTCTGCGCCGTTTCCGACTGCGAGAACCTGATCGAACACAATCTCTTGGCCTACGTCCGCAGCAATCTGTTCTACTTTAATTTTTTCACCGGCTGCAACTCGATATTGCTTGCCGCCGGTTTTTATGACCGCGTACATGTTGACCTCTTCAATTTAGCTCTGGGAACGAATTTTCTCAGAGCCCAACATCATAACATGAGCCGGGCTTGGCCAATACTTGGTTCTTTTTGGCGCGGGATGCACGCTGCTTGGCCCTTTCTATAATTCAGATTCACAATTTGGTACCTGTCTTGCAAGATAACCCTTCGAACTCCACCCCCTCCATGTCCGTCATCGCGCAGGAGATGCACGAGGTCGACCTGGTCATTGCACGTCGACTGGAGTCCGAGGTGCCACTCATCGGCCAGGTTTCACGTTACATCATCGCTGCCGGCGGCAAACGATTGCGACCAGCTCTTCTGCTTTTGACCAGCGGCGCCCTGGGTTTTAGTGGCGCGCAAAGGTTCAACCTGGCCGCAGTCGTGGAATTCATTCACACCGCTACCTTGCTGCACGATGATGTCGTGGATGACTCTGCCTTGCGCAGAGGCAATGCAACTGCCAACGAAACATTTGGCAATCCAGCCAGCGTGCTGGTTGGAGATTTCCTCTACTCTCGTGCGTTCCAAATGATGGTTGACGCTCAAGACATGCGTGTCATGGAGGTTCTTGCTGACGCCACGAATGTGATCGCCGAGGGTGAAGTGCTTCAGCTGATGAACATGCACAACGCCAGTCTCGATGAGGCGGGTTACATCCGGGTTATTCGCTCCAAGACAGCCAAGTTGTTTGAGTCCAGTGCCAGAGTGGGGGCCCTCTTGGCCGGTTGCACCAAGGAGATGGAAGAAGCCTGCGCCACTTACGGGCAAGCGCTGGGCACGGCATTTCAGGTGATAGACGATGTTCTGGATTACACCGGTGACGCCAACGTGATGGGAAAGAATCTCGGGGATGATTTGCGGGAGGGCAAAATCACTTTGCCGCTGATTGCTGCAATGGAACGAGGCACGGTCAGTCAACAAAACATCATCCGGGAGGCCATCGAGACGGGAGGTGTCGCCATGCTGGATCAAGTAGTCCAGATTGTCACGGCAACAGGTGCGCTTGACGTTGCCCGGCAATATGCTGCCCTTGAAGCACAACGCGCGACAGCTGCCGCGCAACAACTTCCCCCGGGACCCTACACGACGTGTTTGATAGAATTATCGGCAAATCTGCTCGGCAGAAAATTTTGAAACCGCGTGGGGAAAAGTCGGAATGTGGCGCAGCCTGGTAGCGCACTTCGTTCGGGACGAAGGGGTCGGAGGTTCGAATCCTCTCATTCCGACCAGAGAATTTGGTGAATGGCCTCCGCATTCGGAATAATCCGCTGGGCGGCGGGCACAAAGCACGACCCGACGGCGCGCAATCGGCCCTGCCATGCCAGGCACACAAGCCTCTACTGACGTAGTACAGTCTTGGTTAATGGCTTCCATCGACTCCACCTCCCGCGAAACCGCAACATACGCCCTTCCGGGCCTGGGACGCGCCCTTGTTTTGGCTGGAAAACTGGGGCAAAAGTCGGCGGAAGAGATTTACCGCAAAGCGCAGAGTAACCGCACGAGCTTCATCGCCGAACTCACCGGCTCAGGGGCAGTTTCTGCATACGACCTGGCTCATACCATGTCAACTGCTTTTGCAGCACCGCTGGTGGACCTCGACGCCATCGATCTGCAAAGGCTGCCCAGAAATCTTCTGGACGGGAAAATTTGCCAGGACTACCGCATCGTGGTCTTGAGCAAGCGCAACAGCCGATTGATCGTGGCGACAGCCGATCCCTCCGATCAGCAAGCCGCGGAGAAAATCAAATTTGCCACCCAACTGGGGGTCGATTGGGTCATTGCCGAATACGACAAACTGCTGAAACTGGTCACCGCGAACGCCACAACTGCTGCAGAGGCCATGGACAACATCATCAGCGGTGGTGATTTTGAATTTGATGAGCTCTCGGCGGAAGTCATCACGGACACGCCGGACGTGTCGACTTCAGAGGTCGAAGATGCGCCGGTCGTCAAGTTCCTGCAGAAGATGCTACTGGACGCATTCAACATGCGGGCATCGGATTTGCATTTCGAACCCTATGAACACAACTACCGCGTGAGGTTCCGGATTGACGGAGAACTGAAGGAAATCGCTTCGCCCCCCATCGCCATCAAGGACAAACTGGCTTCGCGCATCAAGGTGATTTCCCGGATGGACATTTCGGAAAAACGGGTGCCCCAGGACGGAAAGATGAAGCTCAAGGTGGGTCCCGACCGCATCATCGACTTGCGGGTCAGCACCTTGCCCACGCTTTTTGGCGAGAAGATCGTGATCCGGATTCTGGACCCCAGCAGCGCCAAATTGGGCATCGATGCTCTGGGCTATGAGCCGGAGGAAAAAGAAAGACTGACGGAGGCGATTGCGCGGCCTTACGGCATGATCCTGGTAACGGGCCCAACCGGTTCGGGAAAGACGGTGTCCCTGTACACCTGCCTGAACATCCTGAACAAGCCAGGAGTGAATATCGCGACTGCCGAAGATCCGTCTGAAATCAATTTGCCTGGTGTCAACCAAGTCAATATCAATGAGAAAGCTGGACTCACCTTTGCGGTGGCGCTGAAGTCGTTTTTGCGCCAGGATCCTGACATCATCATGGTCGGCGAGATCCGGGATCTGGAGACGGCAGATATCGCCGTCAAGGCAGCGCAAACTGGTCACCTGGTTTTATCGACGCTTCATACGAATGACGCGCCAACCACATTGGCACGAATGCGCAATATGGGTATTTCGCCCTTCAACATTGCCTCGAGTGTGATTCTGATCACTGCCCAGCGCCTGGCGCGACGCCTCTGCCTTCATTGCAAGATGCCGGTTGATATTCCCAGGAAAGCGTTGATGGATGCCGGCTTCAGCGAAGACGAGTTGAAATCGCCTTGGGTTTCTTACCGCGCCGTAGGATGCACGATGTGCAACAACGGATTCAAGGGACGAGTCGGCTTGTACCAGGTCATGCCGATCAGTGAGGCGATTCAACGCATCATTCTGCGCGATGGCAGCGCCTTGGACGTTGCCCACCAAGCCAAACTTGAAGGAGTTCGTTCGCTAAGGCAAGCGGGCCTGCACAAAGTCAAACTGGGATTGACCTCCCTGGAAGCAGTGCTCGCGGTAACCAACGACTAGAGCGAACCAAACGAGACACCCATGGCAACCGCACAGACCAAAAGCGCTAAAGAATTCGTCTTTGAATGGCAAGGCAAAGACAGAAACGGAAAGACAGTTCGCGGAGAAACCCGTGCAGCCGGCGAAAACCAGGTTCAAGCAGCCCTGCGTCGTCAAGGCGTCAGGGCGACCACCATCAAAAAGCGCAGAATGCGCATGGGCAAGTCCATCAAGCCGAAAGAACTGGCGATCTTCACTCGACAACTCGCCACAATGATGAAAGCTGGAGTGCCGTTGCTGCAGGCTTTCGACATTGTGAGTCGTGGTAACCCGAACCCCAGCGTAACCAAACTTCTGAACGACATCCGCACCGATGTCGAAACGGGCACATCCCTGAGCGCGGCATTCCGCAAGTTCCCGATGCATTTTGACAACTTGTACTGCAACTTGATCGAGGCTGGCGAATCCGCCGGTATTCTGGATCAACTGCTGGACCGGCTGGCGGTCTATATGGAGAAGACCGAGGCGATCAAGTCCAAGATCAAGTCGGCCCTGATGTACCCCATATCGGTGCTGGTTGTGGCTTTTGTTGTCACAGCGGTGATCATGATCTTTGTGGTGCCCGCGTTCAAAGAGGTATTCTCCAATTTTGGCGCCGACTTGCCGGGTCCCACTTTGGTTGTCATTGCCATCAGCGAGATTTTTGTCGCCTACTGGTGGTTGATTTTTGGGGGTCTGGGTGGTGGTTTTTACTTTTTCATGCAAGCATGGAAACGCAACGAGAAGATGCAACATGTCATGGATCGCCTGATGCTCAGAATGCCGATTTTTGGCACACTTGTCGACAAGTCATGCATTGCGCGCTGGACGCGAACCCTGTCCACCATGTTCGCCGCCGGCGTGCCTCTGGTGGAAGCACTTGACTCGGTTGGCGGCGCGTCGGGGAATTACGTTTATCAGGCTGCAACCACCAAAATACAGCAGGAGGTATCCACCGGTACGGCCTTGACTGTTGCAATGACCAACGCCAACCTCTTTCCATCGATGGTCTTGCAAATGTGTTCCATCGGAGAAGAGTCCGGCTCCATTGATCACATGCTTGGCAAGGCGGCTGATTTTTATGAAGCAGAGGTTGACGACATGGTGGCAGGAATCTCCAGCCTGATGGAGCCAATTATCATTGTGATTTTGGGCATTTTGATTGGCGGCATTGTGGTGGCAATGTACTTGCCAATCTTCAAACTTGGACAGGTGGTCTGATGCTTGCCTCACCATGGTTTGAGGCCGCCGTCTTGGGCGGTCTGGGCTTGCTGATCGGCAGCTTTTTAAATGTTGTCATCTACAGGCTCCCCCTCATGCTTGAGGCGCAATGGAAGACCGAGTGTGCGGAGTTGTCGGGTCAGAAGGCTGCGAGTAACGAGGCGTTCAACCTCATGACGCCGCGCTCCCGGTGCCCGAGTTGCGGCCACCAGATTCGCTGGTATGAGAATGTCCCCCTGCTGAGCTACATGGCACTGAGGGGCAAATGCTCCGCCTGCTCCGCGCCCATCCCGGTTCGATACCCCTTGGTGGAGTTAACCACCGGCGCACTGTTTTTTTACTGCGGCTGGAAATGGGGTTTGACGCCGACAGCTGCTGCCTGGAGTGGCTTCGCCGCTGCACTGTTGGTGCTGAGCCTGATTGACTGGGACACCACCTTGCTGCCCGATGACATTACCTTGCCTTTGGTCTGGGCAGGTCTGATCGCTGCGGCCTTTCAATGGACATCGGTGCCACTTGCTGCGTCGCTATGGGGCGCTGTGGGCGGCTATGTGTCGCTCTGGTTGGTTTATTGGGCGTTCAAGCTGATCACGGGGAAGGAGGGCATGGGCTATGGAGACTTCAAGTTATACGCTGCACTCGGGGCCTGGTTTGGTTGGCAAGCCTTGGTGCCCATCATTTTGATGGCCTCCGTTGTTGGGGCAATCGTCGGGATTGCGATGAAGTTCTCCACTGGCCTGCGAGATGGCGGCCAAGTTCCCTTTGGCCCTTTCCTGGGGGGGGCCGGGCTGATCGCCATGGGCTTTGGCACGACTGCGTTGCTTCGTTTCTTTGGGCTTTGATACATGCGCCTACCCTTTCAACTGGGCCTGACTGGCGGCATTGGCAGCGGCAAAAGTACTGTTGCACGTCTACTGGCTGAAGCGGGTGCGGCCGTGGTGGATGCCGATGCCATTGCTCACGGATCGACTGGGCCCCAAGGCCTTGCCATACCCGCTATCGAGGAAATTTTCGGGCCCGATTTCGTTAGCTCAACGGGTGCGCTGAACAGAGAAAAGATGCGCCAGCTGATCTACAGTGAACCAGCGGCCCGCAAACGGCTGGAGTCCATCATTCACCCGTTGGTGAGACTGGAGATCCAAACTCAAGCGGCACGCGCAATCCGCTCCGGGCATCGCTGCATCGTTTTCGACATACCGCTGCTGGTGGAGTCAGGCAATTGGCGCCAGCATCTGGATCAGGTGGTCGTGGTCGACTGCACGTCGGAGGTTCAAGTCAAACGGGTTTTGGCTCGTAACCAGTTGGCACGCGCGGAGGTGGAGAAAATCATCGCCTCCCAGGCAACGCGTGAAAACCGCTTGAGCGCTGCAGATGTCGTGATCGAAAACGACAGGCTCTCCATGGAAGAACTGGCTGCGGAGGTCAATCAATTGATACACCGCTTCGGGCTATCATCCGGGTAGAACTTTGTTTACCAAAATACCAGCGTGATCCTCTACGAATACCCCTTTAACGAACGCATACGAACCTATTTGCGGCTGGAACACCTGTTTCTGAGGCTGACAACGCTGGCGACACGGGATGAGGCCCTGGATCACCACTACGCGCTAACCACCATCTTTGAGATCATGGACGTCGGGGCCCGGGCCGACCTGAAGTCCGACGTGTTGAAAGACCTTGACAAGCAAAAGCACATTCTCAATGGCTATCGGGACAATCCAGCCATTGATCAAAGCGTTCTGAACGAGGTGATCGAGCGGTTGGACAACTGCTACCAGGCCATCAATAGTTTGTCGGGTAAAGCGGGGCATTCCTTGACCGAGAACGACTGGCTGATGAGCATTCGCAGCCGTATCGGAATTCCAGGTGGCACCTGTGAATTTGATCTGCCAGCCTACTTTGCCTGGCAACACAAGTCCGCAGACCTGCGCAGAACCGACCTGACCCGGTGGATCGGCACGCTAATGCCTCTCTCAGACTCCATTCATATCCTGCTCAAGCTGCTGCGGGACTCGGGAACGCCACAAAAGATGATCGCCAACGGAGGGCAGTATCAACAAAACTTGCCCCAAGGGCGGACTTTTCAGCTTCTGCGACTGGCACTGAATCCGGCTTTGGGGCTGATCCCTGAAATCAGTGGCAACAGGTTGATGGTGTCCATTCGGCTGATGCGACATGGTGAAGACGACAGGCTCCATGCTTGCGCAGACGATGCCGCGTTCGAGTTGGCTCTGTGCTCATGATGATGGAAAATTCACCCGGATCCAAACCACCCAAACTGGTGATTTGCCCGACCTGCGGCGGCGACAGCGTGTACGCCTCGACTAACTTGTTTCGGCCGTTTTGCAGCGAACGTTGCAAAAATATTGATTTGGGCGCATGGGCCAACGAAGACTTTCGAATGCCGACCCACGGATTACCCGAGGATCAACTCACCGACAGTGCCCCAACTTGAGTTGTATAGAAAAACAGCCTCTGGTCGGCGTTTTATATACATATAGACATTCAAATTTTATAGCGATCCCACAACGCTTATTCGTCGGCAAGCCATTGCAGCACCGGGACCGTGCCCGGCAAAATGGGCGCCACGTTAACAGGCAACCGTTGCCATGCGAATGATTGGGCCTCGCGCATTTGCAGTTCACCAACCCAGTTGAACACTTTGCAGAAATTCAACCGCACCAAGGCGTGAGGGTAATCCACCATCGAAACTTTCCAGGGCGTCACGGGGCCGATGGTGATGCCGAGTTCTTCGGTGAGCTCGCGCGTCAGCGCTTGCGCAACGGTTTCACCAGCCTCCAACTTGCCGCCAGGAAACTCCCAGTAGCCAGCATACGCCTTGCCGGGGGGCCTGGATGTCAACAGAAAATCACCGTTTGGCCGAATCAAGACGCCCACTGCCACGTCAACTACAGGCCGGTCCAACCCGCCCTCGCGGGGTAAATCCGCATCGGCCACCAAGGGTGGCGCCATCATGTCGCCGCAGCGTGCCGGCCTGCGTAATCACGGGCAAACTGGTATGCGACACGGCCGCTGCGCGAGCCCCGCTCCAGGGCCCATACCAGCGCTTCAGGCCGTGCAGCAGCGATAGCTTCGGGAGCCACATCGAATGAAGACAACCACTGCGCCACGATCACCAGGTACTCATTTTGGGAAAAGGGGTAGAAGCTGACCCACAAGCCAAACCGTTCCGAAAGCGAAATTTTTTCTTCCACGCCCTCACCAGGATGAACCTCACCATCGTCCGTATGGGTGTAAGTGAGGTTTTCCTTCATGTACTCGGGCAACAAATGGCGCCGATTGCTGGTCGCAAAAATCAGCACATTGGATGTCGTCGCGGCAACGGACCCATCCAGTGTGGACTTGAGGGCCTTGTAACCAGGTTCACCGTCCTCAAAGCTAAGGTCATCGCAAAATACAATGAATTTTTCAGGGCGCTCCGACACCACATCCACAATATCAGGCAGGTCCGTCAGATCGGCCTTGTCCACCTCAATCAAGCGCAGACCTGATGCGGCATATTCGTTCAAACATGCCTTGACCAAGGATGACTTGCCAGTTCCCCGGGCACCGGTCAACAACACATTGTTGGCAGGCTTACCGGAGACGAACTGAAGGATGTTGCGCTGGATTTTTTCCTTTTGCAGGTCAATTTCCTTCAAGTCAGACAGGCGCATGGGGCCGATGTGGCGAATGGGCTCCAGCGCACCATGGCCCGAGCTTCGCTTGCGGTAACGGTAAGCCACTGCAGCCGCCCAGTCTGGCGCCGACAACGCCTGAGGCAAAACCGACTCTATGCGGGTGATGAGCTCCTCGGCCCGAGACAGTAAATGCGTGAATTGTTCGTTCATGAGCGATAGTCTGCATTGATCGTGACGTAGTCATGACTCAGGTCACACGTCCAGATCGCATCAAATGCATCACCCCGGCCCAAGACCACGCACACCGTGATCTCGCTTTGCTTCATGACACGCTGGCCATCCTCTTCACGGTACAAGGGATTTCGTCCGCCCTTCATCGCCACATGCACCTCATCAAGGTAGAGGTCAATGCCACTCTGATCCAGATCATCAATGCCGGCATACCCCACAGCGGCCAAAATACGCCCCAGGTTCGGGTCACTGGCAAAAAACGCAGTCTTGACCAAGGGAGAATGGGCAATGGCATAGGCCACTTGACGGCACTCGGCCTTGGTTTTCCCACCCTCGACCTTGATGGCAATGAATTTGGTCGCCCCTTCACCATCCCGAACAATGGCTTGGGCCAGTTTACGTGCCACCTCAAGCATGGCCAGCTTGAGCGTTTGACCCTCTGGACTGTCCAGAGATTCAATTGGGGCGTGAAGTGCCTTGTTGGTGGCAATCACCACAAACGAGTCGTTGGTGGAGGTATCTCCATCCACGGTAACCCGATTGAATGAGCCGTCCGCCAACTCGGTCGCCAACTGATGCATAAGCAGCTGACTGACGCAAGCGTCAGTCGCCAGGAAACCCAGCATGGTGGCCATATTGGGCCGAATCATGCCGGCGCCCTTGCTGATGCCGGTAATACTGACCCGTGTGTCGCCGATCATCACCTGCGTGCCATACGCCTTGGCGATGGTGTCCGTGGTCATGATGCCTTCGGCAGCGCGCAACCAATTGTCTTCGCGCGCATCGGCCAAAGCACCATCGAGACCCGCCTCGATGCGATCCACCGGAAGGGTTTCCATGATGACGCCGGTCGAAAAAGGCAAAACCTGGTCAGAGGCCACATTGAGCTTGCCAGCGAGCGCCGTACAGGTGTGCAAGGCGCGGAAACGACCCTCTTCACCGGTGCCTGCATTGGCATTGCCCGTGTTGATGAGCATGGCCCGAATGCCGCTTGTGCTGGCCATGTGCTCGCGGCAGATCTGCACGGGTGCGGCACAAAAGCGGTTTTGGGTGAATACCCCGGACACGGAGGCACCCTCATCGATGAGCACCACCGTCAGGTCCTTGCGGTTTGCTTTTCGGATTCCGGCTTCAGTAACACCAATGCGCAGCCCCTGAATAGGGTACAGCTCGGACGGGTTGGGTGGGGGCAAATTAACAGCCATGTTTCTGCTCGATTTCAGTCCAGCTTGCCGTGGCAATGCTTGTATTTTTTTCCACTGCCGCAGGGGCAGGCTTCATTGCGCCCCACCCGCGGGACAGCGCCGGCCAATGACGCTGGACCCCTGTTGACCGTTTCGGCGTCCACGATGGTCTCGATTTCGCCCGTTTCGGTGGGTGCGGTATAGGTTACATTGGCAATTTTCTCGCCGCGGCGCTCCAGATCCTGGGCCGCTTCTTCCAGCTGCTCATTGGACTGGATTTTGACTGTCATGAGTATCTTCGTCACCTCATTCTTGACCGCGTCGAGCATCTGGCCAAACAACTCGAACGCCTCACGCTTGTACTCCTGCTTGGGCTGCTTTTGTGCATAGCCCCGCAAATGGATGCCCTGGCGCAAATAATCCAGTGAACTCAGGTGGTCGCGCCAATTGGTATCGATGCTTTGCAACAGGACCATGCGTTCGAACTGGGTGAAGCCATCTCCACCCACCTGCGCCACTTTGGCATTGAAGACCGTATTGACTTCGTTACGGACCAGCTCAAGCAAATCATCGTCTGTGATGGCGCTGGCGGCACTCACCTGTTGTTGCAAGGGCAAAACCACCTGCCACTCGTCCGCCAAGGCCTTCTCGAGGGTCGCTACGTCCCACTGCTCTTCGACCGATTCGGCAGGGACATACTGGCGCACAAGATCTTGGAAACAGCCTTCACGCAACGAGGTGATCTGGCCTGTGAGGTTCGTAGCGTCCAGTATCTCGTTGCGCTGCTGGTAAATCACCTTGCGCTGATCGTTGGACACGTCGTCGTACTCCAGCAGCTGCTTGCGCATGTCAAAGTTACGAGCCTCAACCTTGCGTTGGGCGCTTTCAATGCTCCGGGTCACAATTCCCGCCTCGATTGCCTCACCATCCGGCATCTTGAGGCGATCCATGATAGCCCTCACCCGGTCGCCTGCAAAAATACGCATGAGTGAGTCATCCAGACTCAAGTAGAAGCGCGAAGAACCCGGGTCACCCTGCCGCCCCGAACGGCCCCGCAATTGGTTGTCAATGCGGCGCGACTCGTGACGCTCGGTCGCAATGATGCGCAAGCCGCCCAGTGCCTTGATCTGTTCGTGGTCTTTTTGCCATTGGGCCCGGATGACATCGAGCTGCGCTTGCTTCTGGTCGGCGCTCAAGGAATCGTCGTTCTCTACCGCTTCAACCGCCTGGCTGATGTTGCCGCCCAACACAATGTCGGTTCCCCGACCTGCCATGTTGGTGGCAATGGTGATCATCTTGGCACGGCCAGCCTGGGCAACGATGTCCGCCTCGCGCGCATGTTGCTTGGCGTTCAGGACCTGGTGCGGCAGCTTCTCTTTCTGCAACAGGTCCGCAATGATCTCCGAGTTTTCGATCGAGGTAGTTCCGACCAGAACAGGCTGGCCGCGCTCGTAGCATTCACGAATATCCGCGATGGCGGCTTCGTACTTTTCACGTGTTGTCTTGTAGACGCGGTCGAGTTGATCGACGCGCTTACTCGGGCGGTTAGGCGGCATGACCACGGTCTCCAGGCCGTAGATCTCCTGAAACTCATAAGCTTCGGTATCGGCGGTACCCGTCATGCCTGCCAGCTTGCTGTACAGGCGGAAATAGTTCTGAAAAGTGATGGACGCCATGGTCTGGTTTTCAGGCTGAATGCCGACACCTTCCTTGGCCTCCACAGCCTGATGTAGACCCTCACTCCAGCGCCGCCCCGACATCAGCCGACCAGTGAACTCATCCACGATGACGACTTCACCTTCTTGCACCACATAGTGTTGATCACGATGGTAGAGATGGTTGGCACGCAGGGCGGCGTACAAATGGTGCATCAGCGTGATGTTGGCTGGGTCGTAAAGTGTCGCACCTTCTGGAATCAACCCCAACTCAAAGAGAATCTTCTCGGCACTTTCATGACCCCGCTCGGTTAAAAAAACCTGACGACTTTTCTCATCGAGCGTGAAGTCACCGGGCTTGGTGATGCCCTCCCCGGTTCGCGGATCTTCCTCGCCCTCTTGTTTGAACAGCAAGGGAACCACTTTATTGATCGCCAGATAGAGGTCCGTGTGATCCTCGGCCTGTCCACTGATGATCAGCGGCGTGCGGGCTTCATCGATCAGGATCGAATCCACCTCGTCCACAATCGCGTAGTTCAGGCCTCGCTGCACCCGGTCGGCGGCCTCGTAGACCATGTTGTCACGCAGGTAATCAAAACCGTATTCGTTGTTGGTGCCATAGGTGATGTCTGCGCGATAGGCCGCCTGCTTTTCCTCTCGCGCCATATTGGGCAAATTGATGCCCACGGTCAGACCCAGGAAGTTATAGAGCTTGCCCATCCACTGCGCATCACGGTTGGCGAGGTAGTCATTCACCGTAACCACATGCACACCCTTGCCGGTCAAGGCATTGAGGTACACCGGCAGCGTCGCGGTCAGCGTCTTGCCCTCGCCCGTGCCCATCTCGGAGATCTTTCCGTTGTGCAGAGACATCCCACCGAGCATCTGGACGTCAAAATGACGCATTTTCATCACCCGCTTGGAGCCTTCCCGCACCACCGCAAAAGCCTCGGGCAAAAGCGAGTCCAGTGTCTCGCCTTTTTCCGCGCGGGCCTTGAACTCCTGCGTCTTGGCACGCAACGCGTCGTCGGTCAACTTTTCAAGCTCAACCTCCATTGCATTGATTCGTACAACGCCAGTGCGGTACTGTTTGAGCAGGCGGTCATTTCGACTGCCGAAGATTTTGGTGAGAATATTTGTGGCCATGAATGCAAGACGAACCCTTCGACCTCCAAAGGTCAAATAAGCAGCGCAATCCTTTTTCTTAGTCTGAATGAAATGGGGTCACCGCGCCAAAATACAACTCTACCCACTGAAGTGATGGCGCCACGATAACCAAGTCCTTGATTTTACCTTTGACCGGGCAAACTTCTTTCTGTGGGCAAGGATTGGATTGGACTTCGACTGGAGGAAATTGCATCCACCCGGGACACCTGTTGCAGCGGCGGGTTCTGACCCGAGGCCAAGAACTTCTGTGGATCTTGCGCGATGCCCTGTACCCAGACTTCAAAATGCAGATGCGGCCCGGTTGATCGCCCAGTTGAACCCACCTCGGCTATCTTTTGACCCCGCTTGACCAAGTCGCCGCGCTTGACATGCGTTTTCGACGCATGGGCATACCGGGTGACCAGGTCATTGCCGTGGTCTATTTCGACCATATTTCCGTAGGCAGGGTGAAACTCCTGGGCCACCACCACACCGCCTGCGGCCGCAACAATAGGGGTTCCGGGACTTGCCTGGAAGTCCAGGCCGGTGTGGAGCGCCGACGTACCGGTAAATGGATCAATGCGCCAACCAAATGCTGAACCCAAATCGCCCTGCATGACGGGCAACTGCGTAGGGATCATCATGTTGCGCATCTTTTGGTCAAACAATCGAGACTCCAACGACGTAAAGAGCTCAGTACGCTCGTGCGATTGCGCATCAAGAATCTGCAGGGTGGTCAACAATTGTTGCGATGACAAGGGCTGACTGGACACCAGTGCGCCGCCCTGACCCATATTCTTTTTTTCATTCGGCTTGAGGCCAGCCAGACCTGAAACCCGTTCACCCAAGGATTCGAGGAGCATGACTTTGGCCTGCATCTCGCCCACCTGGCGGGCCAGGACATCCAGATTTTCGCGCATGTAACGATCTCGCTGCGCGAACTCATCCTTGACTACAAGTTGCAGCAGAGACCCAACCAGCGGCCAGCCTTCGCGCGCACCCTTCAGAAACACCCAGTGGTACATGCCCACCGCAACCACCACCAATGCCAATGAGGACAAAATCGTTGCCAATATCAGCCTGGGAACCGTGATCTGGATGCTTCGGCTTCTAGCCAACCAGGCATCCGTGATAATCAATTGCATAGGGTATCGCCTTCAACAATAACATCCATGAACCGCCGCCATCAAACCGTCACCTTATTACAGGCTAGCCAAGGATCCCCCACGTTTGCACGCTTGACGGAACTCACACAGGATTCGGTCGCGCGGCTGAAGGCTATTGAACCTCTCATTCCGCAGTCACTCAGAGGCACAGTCCAGGCAGGACCCATCGACGGACCTGTGTGGTGCCTGATTCTTGACAACAACGCGTCCGCAGCCAAATTTCGGCAACTCCTGCCATCCCTGGCTTCACATTTAAGAGTCAAGGGATGGGAGGTTAACTCAATTCGTCTGAAGGTCCAAATCAAAAAAAACCGCTGAACAGCGGCTTGCCATTCAGCGGTTTCTATGATTTATGGTGGTGCCGATTGTCGGATTCGAACTGACGACCTACCGCTTACAAGGCGGTTGCTCTACCAACTGAGCTAAATCGGCACAGGGCATAGTTTAATGGACTCTTCGGCTGTTTCTGGCGCTCATCAATGATTATTTCACTCGCTTCAAAGCCGGCTTGCCGGCATTGGAGGGCGACCGCGGAGGTGTTGGGGTGCCATCGTCCTGCGCTTGTTGCGGATTTTTTTCCACGCTCGCGAGTTGGACTGCCTTGCTGCCCTGGACAACTGGTGGTACGGGTCCTGCATCAAGTTTGGTAACTGGTGCCAAAGGCGACTTACCTGACTTGCCTTGTAGGGGGGATACCGGAAAAGACATTCCTTGGCCATTCTCCCGGGCATAGATTGCCATCACTTGCCCAACTGGCACCATGATCTCTCGAGCAGCACCGGAGAAACGAGCCTTGAACTCAATGAAGTCATTTCCCAACTTGAGAGAGCTCGTGGCATCCAGACCGACGTTCAGGACAATCTCGCCGTTTTGCACGAACTCAAGAGGAACCTGCACAGCCTCATTGACTGACACAGCCAAATAAGGCGTGAAACCGTTATCGGTACACCACTCGTACAAAGCCCTGATGAGATACGGACGAGTGGAAGTCGCATCAGGCGTGTCGTTCATCAGCATCTGGAACTGCCCCTACTTGCGCATGACCTTTTCCGAGGGAGTCAATGCTTCAATGTAAGCCGGGCGAGAAAAAATCCGCTCAGCATATTTCAGCAACGGCGCTGCGTTCTTGCTCAGATCGATTCCGTAGTAGTCCAGCCGCCAGAGTAGCGGTGCGATCGCGACATCCAGCATGGAGAAACCATCGCCCAGCATGTACTTGTTTTTCAAGAACACCGGCGCCAGTTGCGTCAGCCGATCGCGGATATGAGCCCGGGCTTTTTCCAGTGCTTTCTCATTGCTCTTGGCTGCGCGAGATTCCAGAATAGAGACATGAACGAACAGCTCCTTTTCGAAATTCAGGAGAAACAGACGCACACGCGCCCGGTCCACCGGATCTCCGGGCATCAACTGGGGATGCGGGAACCGCTCATCAATGTATTCATTGATGATGTTTGACTCGTACAGAATGAGATCGCGCTCCACCAAGATAGGGACCTGGCCATAGGGATTCATCACATTGATGTCTTCCGGCTTGTTGTACAGATCCACGTCACGGATCTCGAAATCCATGCCCTTCTCGAACAACACGAAGCGACAGCGGTGGGAAAAAGGGCAGGTAGTACCTGAATACAACACCATCATGGCGGGGGACTCCTAAAAAGCAAAGAGAGTGGGATGCCGACTGCACGCCCACTCCGAAGACCTCAAGTGGCGCCCGATCAGGGGCACGACCCAAGCAAATTGTTCACATCTATTTGATGTCTTTCCAGTAGGCTGCGTTGAGCCGCCACGTGAACAGGGTCAACACACCCAGGAAAAGCAAAACCCACACACCGATCTTGACCCGTGTGTTTTGCGCTGGCTCGCCCATCCATTGAAGATAGCTCACCAGGTCGCCAATGTTCTCATCGTATTGTAAAGCGGTCATTGCGCCGGGCTTGACCTGCTCCCATCCCTTGAGAACTTGGGTTGGATGCCCGTGGGCCATCACCTCTTCAAATATGGGGCGACGCTCACCTTGCAGTTCCCACAAAACATGTGGCATGGCAATGTTTGGAAAAGCCAAATTATTCCACCCAGTAGGCTTGTCGGCATCCCGGTAGAAAGTACGCATATAGGTGTAGAGATAATCAGCACCTGAGCCCCCAGCAGCACTCGCGCGCGAGCGGGCAATCACAGTCAGGTCAGGCGGATTCGCACCAAACCAGGCTTTGGCTTGCTGAGGATCAATGGCCGCCTTCATGGTTTCACCAATCTTGGCGTTGGTTACCAAGAGGTTGTCCTTGATTTGCTGCTCTGTGAGGCCAATGTCGGTCAGCCGGTTGTAACGCATGAACGCGGCCGAGTGACAGTTGAGGCAGTAATTGACGAACAACTTGGCCCCGTTTTGCAGAGCAACCATGTCGTTGGTCTTGTTGGGCGCTTTATCCCATGCGATGCCACCACCTGCCGCTTGGGCACCCGCCACTAAACCCAACGCCAATGCCAGGCCAGCAATAATTCTTTTTGTAAAACCCGTTGTTTTCATATTTTTCTCCAACTCAATGCGGCGTGAAAGTGACCCGGTCCGGCACCGGCTTGGGCTTTCCGAGACCACTCCACCAAGGCATCAGCAGGAAAAAACCGAAGTAAAACAAGGTTCCAAGCTGCGAGATCCGGCTACTGAGATCAGAGACCGGCAAGATGCCAAGGTAGCCCAACACCAAAAAGTTGATGATGAACAGCGCGTACAGGTATTTGTGCCAGTCTGGACGGTAGCGGATTGACTTCACCGGACTGTTATCCAGCCAAGGCAGGAAAAACAAAATCACCACGCCACCGCCCATGGCGACCACGCCCCAGAACTTTGCATCGATAGACAACATCATGGCCACCAACATCGCCGTGGCACCGATGATCAAACCTTTGAACAAGGCGGGCATTTTGCCTTTAACCACAGCCAAGATAGCGCCCAACACAGCGCATGCAATCAGGACGTACATCATCTCGGTAGTTACAGCCCGCAACATCGAGTAGAAAGGCGTGAAATACCAGACTGGAGCGATGTGCAAGGGCGTCTGGAATGGGTCTGCCGGTATGAAGTTGTTGTATTCAAGGAAGTAGCCACCCATCTCAGGCGCGAAGAAAACGATCGCAGAGAAAACCATCAAAAACACGCTCACGGCAAAGATGTCATGCACGGAGTAGTAGGGATGGAAAGGGATCCCGTCCAGAGGACGCCCTTGGGCGTCTTTCTTGGCCTTGATTTCAATGCCATCCGGGTTGTTGGAGCCCACCTCGTGCAACGCAATGATGTGCGCCACGACCAAGCCCAAAAGCACCAGGGGCACTGCAATCACGTGGAAACTGAAAAACCGGTTCAACGTGGCGTCGCCTACCACAAAATCGCCCCGAATCAGCAGAGCCAAATCAGGACCGATAAATGGGATGGCGGCAAACAGATTAACAATCACTTGGGCGCCCCAGTAGCTCATCTGACCCCAGGGCAGCAAGTAACCCATAAATGCTTCGGCCATCAAAGCCAGGAAAATGCCACAGCCAAAGAGCCAGATCAACTCGCGTGGTTTGCGGTAGCTGCCATACATCAGGCCGCGGAACATGTGTAAATAAACCACCACGAAGAAAGCCGACGCACCCGTGGAGTGCATGTAGCGAATCAGCCAGCCCCAAGGCACGTCACGCATGATGTACTCAACCGACCCGAACGCCAGTGCTGCGTCAGGCTTGTAATGCATCACAAGGAAAATCCCGGTGACGATCTGAATCACCAGCACCAAAAGCGAAAGCGAGCCGAAGATATAGAAGAAATTGAAATTCTTTGGAGCGTAGTACTCGCTCATGTGCTCTTTAAAGAGCTTTGTCGCCGGAAACCGGTTGTCCACCCAGTTCAGCAGCTTTTCGCCAGCAGGCGCATTGGGAGAGACTTCGTGATATTCAGCCATGTTGTTTTTCCTTAGGCTTTCTTGTCATCACCGATGAGCAGCTTGGCATCAGAGAGGTACATATGGGGAGGAACTTCGAGGTTATCCGGCGCCGGCTTGTTTTTGTAGACACGCCCCGCCATGTCAAACGTTGATCCGTGACAAGGACAGAAAAACCCACCCTGCCAATCGTCCGGCAGCGATGGCTGCGCACCCGTTGTGAATTTGTCAGAAGGTGAACAACCCAAATGGGTACATATACCTACAACCACCAGGTACTCATCCTTGATGGCGCGCGACGCATTGCGTGCATATTTTGGCGCCTGCTCATCGGGCTTGCGTTCTGACTTGGGGTCTGCCAACTGAGCGTCGAGAGCCGGTAATGCAGCGAGTTGCTCAGGCGTTCTGCGAACAATCCAAACAGGCTTGCCGCGCCACTCAACCGTCATTTTCTCACCTGGTTTGAGGCCAGAAATATCAGCCTCAACGGCTGCGCCAGCCGCCTTGGCCTTCTCGGAAGGCTGAAAACTGCTGACAAACGGGACAACAGCGGCGACACCGCCTACTGCGCCAACACAGCCGGAAGCAATCAACCACGTTCGTTTACTGTTGTCGATCTGACCGCTGTCGACTAGGGTTTCACTCATGGGAATCCTCAATGAAAAACACTGCTATTTGGAGACTTTGCATTGTAGCTGAGCGATTGCAGCGAGCATTCGAGTCGGATATTGCGCTTGGGATCTTGTTATTGGCTCGATTTCAGGTCGATACTCTACGCCTTCAAATTAACCAAAAGGACACGTCATGGGCATGGTTCAAGAATTCAAAGAGTTTGCCATCAAGGGTAATGTGATGGACCTCGCAGTCGGGGTGATCATTGGCGCAGCCTTCGGCAAGATCGTCGACTCTGTAGTCAGTGACCTGATCATGCCACTGGTCGGCATCGTGTTCGGAAAACTGGACTTTTCCAGTCTCTTTGTTGTTTTGGGCCAGGTGCCAGCGGGCACAGCGATGACACTGGACGCTCTGAAAAAGGCGGGCGTGCCGGTGCTGGCGTACGGTAGTTTCATCACGGTCGCGGTGAATTTTGCAATTTTGGCTTTCATCATCTTTATGATGGTCAAGCAAGTCAATCGACTGAAAAAGAGCACACCGGTGCCCGTTGCAGCACCCGCCGTGACGCCCGAAGATATTCTGTTATTGCGCGAAATCCGGGACAACCTCAAGCGATAGATTTGCTGTCGATTAGATAACAAATCTATCCTTAGATCCCGCTGGCTACAGCCCCATATCTCTTACAACGCCTCAGATAGACTGACGAGCTGACGCGCAACGCGCACGGCAGCTATCAGACTGGATGCATCAGCTTGACCTGTGCCCGAAATGTCAAAAGCGGTACCGTGATCCGGGCTGGTGCGCACCAGCGGCAAGCCCAGCGTTACGTTGACCCCTTTGTCTACACCCAGGTACTTCACAGGTATCAAGCCCTGGTCGTGGTGCATGGCGAGAACCACATCAAACTCGCCCGGGTTGCCTGGCTTGGAGCGCGCGCGCATGAAGACAGTATCCGGCGCAATGGGTCCTTCAACATGCAGACCCTGTGAGCGCGCTGCGGCGATTGCCGGCGCAATGATGTCAATTTCCTCGCGTCCGAACAAACCCCCTTCGCCCGCATGAGGGTTGAGCCCCGCCACGCCGATTCGGGGTGCACGCCCCAACATGGTTTGCAGTGAACGATGGGTGATATGCAGGGTCTGCAACACGTTATCAAAAGTCACCGCCTCAATCGCTTCACGCAGCGACATATGGATACTGACCAGCACCACCCTCAATTCATCATTGGCGAGCATCATGCGCACGGGCATGTCCGCCAGAGGCACGCCGGCATGTGCAGCAGCCAGGGCTTGCAACATTTCGGTGTGACCGGGGTAACGTGAGTGAGGTTCGCCGGCGAGTGCCAAGGCCTCTTTGTGCAGCGGAGCCGTTACCAGGGCAGATATCTCCCCCCGCAGAGCTGCTTTGGCAGCCCAAACTACGCATTCGGCGGCCAGACGTCCGGCATCTGCGCTGATCACGCCAAAAGCAACGGGTGGCAGGGATGCTCCCATCTGGAGTACCGGAAGGCAGCGAGGCGGTGCGCTCAGAGCCTCCGAGGGGGCTTCAATGCAGGCAACTGGAAGCCGGATGTGCCCATGGCTGATCAACTCGGAGGCCCGGCGCATCGTGGCGACGTCGCCTGCGACGAAGCATCCCCGCAGTTCCTGGGGTGCATCCCGAAACGCCTTGGCAATGATCTCGGGGCCAATCCCGGCGGGGTCGCCGAGTGTGATTGCGATCGATTTTTTCATGTTCTCACCCAATCAGGCCGGGTTGTCAATATCAATGAATTCATGTGCCAACCCGAGCTGGGCTGCGACATGCTCGGCCACAGCCGGCGCGCCATAGCGTTCGCTGGCATGGTGCCCACAGGCCAGGTAGGCCACGCCGCTTTCACGCGCATAGTGCGCCTGTGGCTCGGAAATTTCGCCGGTAATGAATGCATCGGCCCCGGCTGCAATGGCAGACTCGAAATAACTTTGCGCACCGCCCGTGCACCAGGCGAGGTTTTTGATGGCCTTGGGGCTGCTGCTCACCAAAGTGACAGGCCGACCCAACACCCGGCCCACATGCCTTGAAAGTACCTCGGCGCTCTCAAAAAAGCCCGCATCCTGCCGCTCGCCCAGACAACCCAGAGACTGCTCGCCAAATTTCGATACAACCCGCAAGCCCAGTTTTTGCCCCAATTGCGCGTTATTACCCCATTGCGGATGCGCATCCAGGGGCAAATGGTAGGCGAAGAGATTGATGTCATGTGCGAGCAAAAGACCCAAGCGCTGCTTCATCCAGCCGGTCACCCGACCGTCCTGGCCTCGCCAGAACAAGCCGTGGTGGACAAAAATCGTGTCGGCTTGTGCTGCAATGGCTGCTTCAATCAAGGCCCGACTGGCGGTAACGCCCGACACGATCTTTCGCACCGTGGCGCAGCCTTCCACCTGTAACCCATTGGGACCATAGTCCTTGAAAAGGTCGGGCTGCAAAAGCGCGTCAAAGGTCTGCAATAGTTCGGTGCGGTGGGTCATAAACGGGAGCGTAGGGGTCAAAGCGTCATTCAATGGGGCGGGCGAGGCCCTCGTTTTCGATTGTCCGCCAAATAGGGGGGTCCACCGATGGCCCCAGTGGCTGCTCCAACTCAACGTTGCTGTCGCACCCTTGGTTGATGGCGATCCAACGCCGTGCGGCGAGCGCCAGGACCCACGACAAACCGGGGACCCTTGCCAGAAAGGGCCATGGCATCACACTTCCCAGGATATCTTTGGGCTCGCTCAATGCACCGCAGCGATATTGACGCAGATGGTCACTCCACCGAACCGCCACACAGGCACCAGACCGACGACGAGAAAGAAGCACACCCAAGGGGCAAGGCTCCATCAGGCAACATACACCACAGCCATTGCAGGGCGCGCCCGGGGCCGGTTTGCTCGCCGCGTCGGGATGAATCAGGATGCGCTGGTAAGTGTTTGTCATAGTGAGAATCAGTTTGGCTCGTCATTTTCTCAGTTGAGGCAGGCCTGCTCCCGATGCTGACGCTTCTGCAAGCCTACAATTTAATGTAAAAGTTCCGGTTCTTCCACATCTTCGGGGGCGTCTCGCCTGTATTGACTAATGAAACGTTTCTGGCTGTTGTTTTCCCAATCGGTTACTGTCCTTTTGGCTGCATATTTTGTGGTGGGCACCCTCAAGCCTGACTGGCTCGGAAAGCATTCATCCCGATCCGCTGAGTTGGCCCTGTTTGAAGCACCCGAACCTGCAACGGGGGCAGTGCCCTCCGGTAGTTTCAGGTTGGCCGCGCAGAAATCATCGGCTGCGGTGGTCAGCATCAATACCAGCAAGGCCGCGCAGAAAAACCTGCGCAGTGACGACCCCTGGTTCAAATTCTTTTTTGGTGAGCAGGGCAATGAGCCCCAGGTTGGGCTGGGCAGCGGCGTGATCGTCAGTCCCAGTGGCTACATTCTGACCAACAACCATGTCGTGGAGAGTGCCGATGAAATCGAAGTGGTCCTGAACGATAGCCGCAGGGCTCGGGCTACGGTGATCGGGACCGATCCGGACACGGACCTCGCGGTGTTGAAGATTGACCTGGAGCGCCTGCCCGTGATCGTGCTGGGTAACTCCGACAACCTGCAGGTAGGCGATCAGGTGCTGGCCATCGGCAACCCTTTTGGCGTAGGGCAGACCGTGACCAGCGGCATTGTGAGCGCCTTGGGGCGCAACCAGCTGGGCATCAATACCTTCGAGAACTTCATTCAGACCGATGCGGCCATCAACCCGGGCAACTCGGGTGGCGCGCTGGTAGACACCAACGGCAACCTGCTGGGCATCAACTCCGCCATCTATTCCCGCTCGGGCGGCAGCATGGGCATTGGTTTTGCGATTCCGGTCTCCACCGCCAGAATGGTGATGGAGGGCATTGTGAAAGACGGTCAGGTCACACGCGGGTGGATCGGCGTGGAGCCGAACGATTTGTCACCCGAGCTGGCAGAGACTTTTGGGGTCAAAGCCCAGGCAGGTGTCATCATCACCGGAGTATTACAAAACGGACCCGCAGCACAAGCGGGCATTCGCCCGGGCGACGTGATCGTCAAGGTGGAAAACACGGCCATTGGCAACGTCTCTGAATTGCTCTCACGGGTTGCTGCCTTGAAGCCAGGCGTGTCAGCTGACTTCATGGTACTGCGCAGAGATGAGAAATTGAGTTTGAAAGTCACACCCGGCACACGGCCCAAGCCGCGTCAACCGGCTTCCCGCTGACGGATCAGAGCGCTTTGGCTTGAAGCTGCATCAGGGCTTGGCACCCTCAGCGCCCTCTTCAGGGGCTTGGGTATGTTTGATGAAAATTTGAGCGGCCCAAATGCCCACTTCGTAGAGCAGGCACATCGGAATGGCAAGTGCCAGCTGCGACACCACGTCGGGCGGCGTCACGATAGCCGCAATCACGAATGCCAGCACCACAAAGTAGCCTCTGAAATCCTTGAGTTTCTGAATGCTCACGATGCCCATGCGCGCCAGCACGATGACCACGATGGGCACTTCAAAAGCCGTGCCAAACGCCAAAAACATCGTCAACACAAAGCTGAGATAGGCTTCAATATCTGGCGTTGCTGTGATGCTTTTGGGCGCAAAGCTCTGAATGAAGCTGAACACCTGGCCGAATACAAAAAAGTAACAAAAAGCCACCCCGATGAAAAAAAGCAAGGTACTGGAGGCGACCAGCGGCAACACCAGTTTTTTCTCGTGGGTGTAGAGGCCCGGCGCGACAAATGACCAGACCTGCCAGAGCACCACTGGCAAGGCCAGTAAAAAGGCCGTCATCATCAGCACCTTCAGCGGCACCATGAAGGGTGAGATCACCGAGGTGGCGATCAGGGTTGTCCCTTTAGGCAAGTGCGCCACGAGCGGCGCGGCCAAAATATCGTACAAGGCACCAGGGCCGGGAAAAATGGCGAGCACCCCGGCCATGACCGCGATGGCAATGATGGCCTTGACCAAGCGGTCGCGCAGCTCGACCAGATGCTGGACAAAGGGCTGCTCTGTGCCGGCAAGTTCGTCTTGTTTGGGGGAAGTGTCAGTCATCAGCTCAACTTTTGTGGCCGGTACCGGGCCACGCGTGCCGCTCCGGACAAGGCTTTGGTGCGTGTACCGGTGCGGGCTTTATACCAATTGGGTGTCGATCCCTGCTTGATTCGCCACTTTTTCTTGGGATGGCGGTACTCGGGAAACACCTCAAGGCGGGGTCCCGCAGAGCTGCTGGACGCTGTGTCGGTCGCCTCGGCCCATGACTGCTCGAAATCACTGGCATTGGTCTGAATGGAAGACTCGACGTCACGTGCCGCCCCTTCCATGGTTTCCTTCATCTTCTTAAGTTCATCCAGGTCCATGGACCGGCTGACCTCCGCCTTGACATCCGACACATACCTTTGCGCCTTGCCCAGCAGCGTGCCGACGGTGCGGGCCACTTTTGGCAGTTTCTCAGGCCCGATGACAATCAATGCCACCACGCCGATCAGCGCCATTTTCGAGAGGCCAAGGTCAATCATTGCACCCCGCAGGCGCGCAGCAGCACATCAGACTCATCAGGACTTTTGCTTGGCTTCCACGTCAATCGTGGTTTTCTCGGCACCTGCTGGCGCGTTGGCCACTTGCGATGCAGCCGGCTTGTCGTCTGCGGACGCACCGCCGTCCTTCATGCCGTCTTTAAAACCTTTGACAGCACCGCCGAGGTCGCCACCCATGTTTTTCAGCTTTTTGGTTCCAAACACCATCACCACGATGAGCAGAACAATCAACCAATGCCAGATAGAAAATGAACCCATAAATCTCTCCAAACGAATATTTTCAATTTTAGTCGGTCAAGCCCGGCATTGCCCGGGGCGCAACCAAATTAACCCCTGAGCCAGGGACGCGGCCCACCCATGACATGAATGTGCAAATGGTGCACCTCCTGTCGCCCCTCGTCGCCGGTGTTGCTCAGCAGGCGAAACCCCCCTTCGGGGTAAGGATTACAGCCTTCCTGCATGGCCAGTTGGGGCGCCAGCACCATCATGCGCCCCATCAGGGCCGCATGCTCGGGGCCCAAGTGAGCCATGGACGGAATGTGGATCTTGGGGATCATGAGGAAATGAACCGGTGCCCAGGGGTTGATGTCATGGAACACAAAAATTTCATCATCCTGGTACACGATACGAGATGGAATTTTTCCCGCCACGATTTTGCAAAACAGACAATCGGGGTCATGCGCCACAACGGACTCAATCATGCGGGCATCTCCATAGGTAAACCTTTATTCATTCGAACCATGCCGCTGACGATGCGGTAGAGAAACCAGATGGAGATGATGAGCCAGGCGATCCATCCGGGTACCAGGAACAGCAGCCACAGCGGGGCGGTCACCGCATAAAGCAGCGCGGCGATGATGACCGTGCGGATACGCCAGCGAAAATGCGAGGCGTGCCAGGTGCCTGCCGCCCCCGACTGTTTGACCAGATCAATGACCAAAGCCACGATCAGCAAGAGCGGGCCAAACTGGGCGCCCGGAATCAACGCCCCCACCGCCACAATCAAATGCAATATGTAGCTGATGGTGCCCACCGTGTTGAGCGACTGCAGCTTTTGCAGGGTCGCCCGGTCCAGCGCCGGGTCATTGGAGGGGTTGGTGAAATCCTGGGTCATGTGGCCTCCGATTCGCGCGCCAGCACCTTGCGCAGCGCTTTTTCTTCAATGCCGCTGGTGCCCAACCGGCGGTCCAGCTCGGCCACCACATCGGCAGGGCTCAACCCGTAATGCGCCAGTGCCACCATGCAGTGAAACCACAGGTCGGCCACCTCGTAGACGATCTTGGATTTGTCGGCACCATGGTCCGCGTCCTTGGCGGCCATCACCACCTCGGTGGCCTCCTCGCCGATCTTCTTGAGGAAAGCGTCCGGCCCCTTGTGCAGCAGGCGGGCTACATAACTGGCTGTGGGGTCACCCCCATTTTTTGGCAGACGGCTCTCGATGACTTGCGCCAGATGAGCGAGGGAATCAACAGAAGATAAGGGTGATGACATGGGCGTTACTTGTAGATGGTCTTGGGGTCTTTCAAGACCGGCTCGGTGATTTTCCACTCCCCGTTCTCGTAGACCGTGAAGAAACAACTGTGGCGGCCCGTGTGGCAGGCAATCGCCTGCGCCGCATGGTCCGCGCTGTCCGGCACCTGAGCAGGCTGGGTGACCTTGAGCAGAATCACATCGTTGTCGCAGTCCATGCGAATCTCGTGCACGGTCTGCACATTGCCGGACTCTTCGCCCTTGAACCAGAGCTTGTTGCGTGAGCGGCTGAAATACACCGCCTGCCCCAGCTCTGCGGTCTTTTGCAGGGCCTCCCGGTTCATCCAGGCGAACATCAGGATGTCATTGCTGCCTTGCTCCTGCGCAATCACAGGCACGAGGCCTTTGGAGTCCCATCGAATATGTTTTAACCAGTTCATGGGGCAAATTGTCCGCGATTTGAAAACGCTATCAAATAAAGATTCATCGCCCAATCAAAACGCCGGCCAGAGGCCGAAAAGGCTTAAATCCGGACCGGAATGCCACGCTCGGCCATGCGGGCCTTGGCCTGAGCCACCGTGAATTCACCGTAATGGAAGATGCTGGCGGCCAGCACCGCATCCGCACCGCCAAGCTGAATGCCGTCCGCCAGATGGTCCAGGTTGCCCACCCCACCCGAGGCAATCACGGGCACGCTGACCGCGTCGCTCACCGCGCGGGTCAGGTCCAGATCAAAGCCCGCCTTGGTGCCGTCGCGGTCCATGCTGGTGAGCAAAATCTCACCCGCACCCCGGCGCGCCATCTCGGTGGCCCAGGCCACGGCGTCCAGGCAGGTATTTTGTCGACCACCATGGCTGTAGACGTCCCAGCCGGCCCCCACGGCCAGGCCGTCTGGCCCGAGTCGCAAGGCATCTTGCGCTGAGCGGCGCTTGGCATCGATAGCCACCACAATGCACTGGGCACCGTAACGCGCTGAGGCGTCCTCGATCACCTGGGGGTTGGCGATGGCTGCCGAGTTGAAGCTGGTCTTGTCAGCGCCCGCATTGAGCAGTCGGCGCACGTCGTCTACCGTGCGAACCCCGCCGCCCACGGTCAGGGGTATGAACACCTGGCTGGCCACGGCTTCGATGATGTGGAGGATGACATCGCGACCGTCGCTGGTGGCGGTGATGTCCAGAAAGGTCAACTCGTCAGCGCCTTGCTCGTTGTAACGGGCCGCGATTTCCACCGGGTCGCCGGCGTCGCGCAATTCCACAAAATTAACACCTTTGACGACCCTGCCACCGGTCACGTCAAGGCAGGGGATGATGCGTTTAGCAAGCATGGGACATCAAACCATCAACCATTCAATTCATCAGCCCGCAGTTGCGCCGCCTCAAAATCCAGGTCGCCGCTGTAGATGGCGCGTCCGCAGATGACGCCCTCCACGCCGTCGCTCTCCACAGCACACAGGGCTTCTATATCGGCCATGTTGCTCAGGCCGCCAGACGCAATTACCGGAATGCTCAAGGCCTGCGCGAGCTTGACGGTAGCCTCCACATTGATGCCGGTCAGCATGCCGTCGCGCCCGATGTCGGTGTAGATGATGGACTCCACCCCGAAATCCTCAAACTTTTTACCCAGGTCCACCACATCATGGCGGGTCAGCTTGCTCCAACCGTCGGTGGCGACTTTGCCGTCTCGGGCGTCCAGACCAACGATGATGTGACCGCCAAACGCCGTGCAGGCATCCTGCAGAAAGCCCGGGTTGCGCACCGCAGCCGTGCCGATGATGACGTAGCGCAGGCCGGCATCGAGGTAGCGCTCGATGGTGTCGAGGTCCCGGATGCCACCACCGAGCTGAACATCAACCTCGCTGCCGACTTCCTTCAATATCTTGCGAATGGCAATCTCATTTTTGGGGTGTCCGGCAAAGGCCCCATTCAAGTCCACCAGGTGCAGGCGACGCGCACCCTTATCGACCCATCTGCGGGCCATGGCGGCAGGGTCTTCACCAAAGGTGGTGGATTGGCCCATGTCGCCTTGCTTGAGGCGAACGCAGTGACCGTCTTTTAAATCGATTGCAGGGATTAAAAGCATGATGCTTCAGGTTAGGGGAGGAAGTTGGCAAAAATATGCGCAGGGCGCGTGAGCGCGTCAGGGATTCCAGTGGAGGAAGTTTCTGTAGAGGGACAAACCGTGTTCAGCACTTTTTTCAGGATGGAATTGAGTCGCGAAAATATTATCGCGCGCAATAGCTGAACTGAAGCGTTGGCCGTAGTCCGTCTCACCCACGCTGTGGCGCGCATCAGACGGTTTGGCGTAAAAACTGTGCACAAAATAGAAATAACTGCCATCAGGCACCTCACCCCACACCGGATGCGGCGCGTCGCCATGGTTGTTGCGGTAAACCTGGTTCCAGCCCATTTGCGGTACTTTGTACCGACTGCCGTCGGGCTGGAGTTGGCCGGCGAGGTCAAACTTGATGACTTCGCCGTGAATCAGACCCAAACCCGGGGTGCCGACGCCCGCCGGTCCTTCGGCGCTGTGGTCCAGCAGCATCTGCATGCCAACACACACGCCAAACAGCGGTTTGCTGGCGGCGGCCTCAAGCACTGAAGCCAGCAGGCCCGACTCACGCAGCTCGCGCATGCAGTCCGGCATGGCGCCCTGGCCCGGCAACACCACCCGCTCGGCAGCACGAACCTCGTCGGGGTTGGCCGTGATGACGACGTGGTAACCCGTGCCCACAGCCGCAGCCTGCACGGCCTGGGATACGGAACGCAGGTTACCCATGCCGTAGTCGACCACGGCCACGGTCTTGGCGCGAAAACTACTTGGAATTAAATTCATAGCTACAAAACCAATAAATACCCCGACTAGAGGGATATTTGACTATAAAACTACAAAGAACCCTTGGTCGAGGGGATGGTGCCGGCCGTGCGCGGGTCGAATTCCAGCGCGCTGCGCAGGGCACGCGCAAAAGCCTTGAACACGGTCTCGGCCTGGTGGTGGGCGTTTTCACCCCGCAGGTTGTCAATGTGCAGGGTCACGAAGGCGTGGTTCACAAAGCCCTGAAAGAACTCGTGTGCCAGCTGGGTGTCAAAACTGCCAATGGCGCCGCTGGTGAAAGGCACGTTCATCACCAAGCCAGGACGCCCCGACATGTCCACCACCACCCGGGACAAGGCTTCGTCGAGCGGTACATAGGCATGGCCATAACGGCGAATACCTTTTTTGTCGCCCACTGCCAGGTGCACAGCCTGGCCGAAGGCAATGCCCACGTCCTCAACCGTGTGGTGACCGTCAATGTGCAGGTCACCATCGGCCTGAATGTCCAGGTCGATCAGGCCGTGGCGTGCGATCTGGTCCAGCATGTGGTCAAAAAAACCGATGCCGGTGCGCAAATTGGAAATCCCCGTGCCATCGAGGTTGAGCTTGACCGTGATTTGGGTCTCGGCCGTGTTGCGGGTGACTTCAGCGGTGCGCGGGGTGAGGATGGGCGTTATGGTGGTCATAATGAAGCTTCAAGGGCAGCCAGCAGTTGCTGGTTTTCGAGGACGGTGCCCACGGTCAGGCGCAGGCAATTGGCCAGCAGTGGGTGCATTTTGGACACGTTCTTGATCAGGACCTGGCGGGCTTTCAGGCCGTCAAAGGTCTTCTGGGCATCGGGCACCCGCACCAGAATCATGTTGGCGTCACTGGGGAACACCTGCACGCCGGGCAGGCGGGCCAGGGCGTCGAACAGCAAGCGGCGCTGCAAACGCAGGGCCTGGGCCTGGGCCGCAAAAACGTCGGTATGCTCCAAGGCGAAAAGGGCGCACTCGCAATTCAGCACACTGATGTTGTAGGGCGGGCGCACCTTGTCAATCTCGGCGATCAGCGCCTGGGGACCGATCATGTAGCCCAGACGCACACCGGCCAAACCGAACTTGCTGAGCGTGCGCATCAGCAGCACATGGCTGTGTCGAGCCAAGCGGTCGATGTAGCTCTTGCTGGAAAAGGGCTGATAGGCCTCGTCCATCACCACCAGGCCGCCCTGCTCGCCCACGGCTTGAATGACCTTCTCGATCACGGCGTCATCCCACAGGTTGGCCGTGGGGTTATTGGGGTAGGCGAGGTAGGTGATGGCAGGGCGGTGTTCGGCAATGGCCTGGAGCATGGCGGCCTCATCCAGCTCGAAGTTGGCGGTCAAGGGCACCCCATGAAACGCCAAGCCCTGCAGCTGCGCGCTCATGGCGTACATCACAAAACCCGGCACCGGCGCCAGCACGCTCGCGGGTCTGGATTGCCCATTCGCATCCACGGGCACGGCACAGGCCAGCGCCAGCAGGCTGATCAACTCATCGGAGCCGTTGCCCAGCATGATGTCGAAGCCTTCGGGCATGGCGGCGTAACTGGCCAGGGCGTGGCGCAGGTCGTTGACCCGCTCGCCGGGGTAACGGTTGAGCGTAAGGGCCCCTAGCCGCTGGCCCAACTCGGCCTGCAAGGCCTCGGGCAGGCGGTGCGGGTTCTCCATGGCGTCGAGCTTGACCATGCCGGTCGCGTCCTGGACGGCGTAGGCGTGCATCGACTGCACATCCTGGCGAATTAATTGTCGGGGCTGGGTGGTCATGGGGTGCCTCGCATGGGGGGAACGGTGGTCAGGCGCATTTCGGCTGCGCGGGCGTGGGCTTGCAAGCCTTCGCCATAGGCCAGTTCAGCGGCGATCAGGCCCAGGGTTTGCGCGCCGGCTTCACTGACCTCAATGAGGCTGCTGCGTTTCTGGAAGTCATAGACCCCCAGCGGGCTGGAAAAGCGCGCCGTGCCACTGGTGGGCAGCACGTGATTGGGGCCGGCGCAGTAGTCGCCCAGCGACTCGCTGGTGTAGGCGCCCAGAAAGATGGCACCCGCATGCTTGAGCAACGGCTCCCAGCGGTGTGGATCGCGGCTGGAGACCTCCAGGTGCTCGGGCGCAATGCGGTTGCTGATCTCGCAAGCCTCTTCCATGCTGCGGGTGTGGATCAGCGCGCCGCGCCCGGTGAGGGACTTGGCGATGATGGCCGCGCGCGGCATGGCAGGCAGCAAGCGGTCGATGGCCGCCTGGACCTGGGCGATGTAATCCTTGTCCGGGCACAGCAGAATACTCTGCGCCAGCTCGTCATGCTCGGCCTGACTGAACAAGTCCATGGCCACCCAGTCGGGTGGTGTGGTGCCATCGGCCAGCACCAGAATCTCGCTGGGGCCGGCAATCATGTCCATGCCGACCGTGCCAAACACGCGGCGCTTGGCAGCGGCCACATAGGCGTTGCCGGGGCCGGTAATTTTGTGCACGGCCGGCAGGGTCTGGGTGCCATAGGCCAGCGCGGCTACCGCTTGCGCACCACCCACCGTGAAGGCCCGGGTGACGCCAGCCACGTAGGCCGCAGCCAATACCAGCGCGTTTTTCTCGCCCTTCGGGGTCGGCACCACCATGATGATTTCACCGACTCCGGCCACATGCGCGGGGATGGCGTTCATCAGCACGCTCGACGGATAGGCTGCCTTGCCACCGGGCACGTAAATACCTACCCGGTCCAGCGGCGTGACCTTTTGACCCAGGAGCGTGCCGTCTTCATCGCGGTAGCTCCAGCTCTCGCCGCTGGCCTTTTTCTGGGCCTCGTGGTAACTGCGCACGCGCCTCGCAGCGGCTTCCAGTGCATGGCGCTGGGCGGGCGCGAGCGACTCGAACGCGGCTTTTAACTCGGCCTGGGTCAACTCCAGGTCAGTGAGGCTGGCAACGGTCAAGCCGTCAAAGCGCGCGGTGTACTCCAGCACGGCGGCATCGCCACGTTGCTGCACGTCCAGCAAAATATCGGCCACCCGCTGCTCGATGGCTGCATCGGTTTGCGCGGACCAATGCAGTCGCGCCTTGAATTCATCCTCAAATGTGGCGCTAGCCGTTGATAAATAAGCAGGTGAAGCCACTAAATTCATAGCAATATTCAAGGTGGATTGAGTTCAATCTAGCGGGCAATAGCCGACGCAAAGGCATCGATGATGTTGCGGATGGGGGCCTGCTTGAGCTTGAGCGCTGCCTGGTTGACCACCAGCCGGGAGCTGATGTCCATAATGTGCTCCACCTCGATCAGGTGGTTGGCCTTGAGGGTATTGCCGGTGGACACCAGGTCCACAATGGCATCGGACAAGCCCACCAGCGGGGCAAGCTCCATGCTGCCGTAGAGCTTGATCAAGTCCACATGCACGCCTTTGGCAGCAAAAAATTCGCGGGCAATGGCCACGTATTTGGTGGCGACCTTCAGGCGCGAGCCCTGCTTGACCGCCGAGGCATAGTCAAAGTCGGCGCGCACCGCCACGCTGATGCGACATTTGGCAATTTGCAGGTCCAGCGGCTGGTACAAGCCCGAGCCGCCGGCCGTGCCGCTCCAGTCCATGCCGTGTTCGATCAGGGTGTCTTTGCCGGTGATGCCCAAATCGGCACCGCCGTATTGCACATAAGTAGGCACGTCGGACGCCCGCACCACCAGCACGCGCACGTGGGGCTGGTTGGTGGTGAGGATCAGCTTGCGGGATTTTTCCGGATCCTCCAGCACCTCAATTCCAGCAGCGCGCAGCAGGGGCAAGGTTTCTTCAAAAATGCGGCCTTTGGAGAGCGCGAGCGTGATCATTTGATTCTTTCTATGTCGGCACCCAGGCCACGGAGTTTGGCTTCCATCTGGTCGTAACCCCGATCGAGGTGGTAAATGCGGTCCACCACGGTGTCCCCCTCGGCCACCAGGCCGGCAATCACCAGGCTGGCGGAGGCACGCAGATCAGTGGCCATCACGGTCGCACCAGACAGCCGCTCAACGCCCTCCACCACCGAGACCTTGCCGTCAATCTGGATGTTGGCCCCCAGACGGACCATCTCGTTGACGTGCATGAAACGATTCTCGAAAATGGTCTCGGTCACCATCGCCGTGCCATGCGAGATGATATTGAGCGCCATGAACTGGGCCTGCATGTCGGTCGGAAAACCCGGGTACTCGGTGGTGCGAAAGGTCTGGGCTTTGAGCCGGCCTTTTGACTGCACATGAATGCCGCCCTCCACCGCCGTGACTTTGGCCCCGGCGTCGCGCAATTTTTCCACCACGGCTTCCAGGTGATCGATACGGCCCCGCTGCAGCACCACATCGCCGCCGGTGGCGGCCACCGCGCACAAAAAGGTGCCGGTCTCGATGCGGTCTGCCACCACCTGGTGCGTGCAGCCGTGCAGCTGCTGCACGCCCTGGATGCGAATGCGGCTGGTGCCGTGTCCCTCAATGCGGGCGCCCATTTTGATCAGCATCTCGGCCAGGTCGGCAATCTCGGGTTCCTGGGCGGCGTTCTCCAGAATGGTTTCGCCTTCAGCCAGGGTCGCAGCCATCAGGAAGTTCTCGGTCCCCGTGACGGTGACCATGTCGGTGGCGATGCGCGCGCCTTTCAGGCGGGTCCAGCCCTTGGGCAGTTTGGCAATCATGTAGCCATGCTCCACCCGAATCTCGGCACCCATGGCACTCAATCCTTTGATGTGCTGATCCACGGGGCGCGAACCGATCGCGCAACCACCGGGCAAGGACACCGTGGCCTCACCAAATCTTGCCAGCAAGGGCCCC